>NZ_RZQG01001509.1:0-825 GCF_003998635.1 Mesorhizobium sp. M7D.F.Ca.US.004.03.1.1 | reverse complement strand
GGTCATGATCATGCGGCAAGGCGACGACAATTGGGTCGACATCGCCAACTGGACGCTGAGCACCCTGATCTTCGCCGAGCAGGAAGGCATCACCTCCAAGAACGTCGACGAGATCAAGGCCAAGCCGACTTCGCCGCAAGTCGCCAAGTTCCTCGGCGTCACGCCAGGCATGGGCAAGGGTCTCGGTCTCGATGACGACTGGGCCTACAAGGTGATCAAGAACGTCGGCAATTACGGCGAAATCTTCGAGCGCGACCTCGGCAAGGACTCGCCCTACAAGATGGACCGCGAGCTGACCAATTTGTGGAACAATGGCGGTGTCCTGTTCCCGCTGGTGATCGACTGATCCGTTCTTAACTCACCCGCTTTGGGCCCCGCCCGGCACCTGCCGGGCGGGGCCGGCGACAATTCGGCAAGGATCTTTGGATGGTCAGCCTGCTGAGAAATCAAAAGGTCCGCAACGCACTGTTGCAGGTCCTCTATGTCGGCTCTATCGCCGCGATGGTGCTTGCCGGCATCGTGATCGCCCGCCGCAACCTCGCTGACCAGGGGATCACCTCCGGATTCGACTTTCTGTTCAAGTCGACGGGTTGGGATGTGAATTTCTCGCTGCTGCCCGCCACGGCCAACGATCCCTATTGGTGGTACTTCCTCATCGGCATCATCAACACGCTTTTCCTGGGCAGCGTCGGCCTGATACTGGCGACCATCGTGGGAACGATCGTCGGTCTGGCGCGGACGTCCTCGAACGATCTGGCGCGACTGCTCGGCCGAACCTATGTCGACATCTTCCGCAACATCCCGCTGATCCTCCAGGTTTTCTTC
>NZ_RZQG01001508.1:0-826 GCF_003998635.1 Mesorhizobium sp. M7D.F.Ca.US.004.03.1.1 | reverse complement strand
CGACACCGATGTCGCCGCCCATCAGCTCGACGAGCCGCGAGGTGATGGCGAGACCGAGGCCGGTTCCCTCGTGGCGCCTCGTCGACGAGGTGTCGACCTGGCTGAACTTCTCGAACACCAGTTTCAACTTTTCCTCGGGGATACCGATGCCGGTGTCGGTGACCGAGATGGTGAGCTTCGTTCCGGTCGGAACCCGGTCGCCGGTGACGTCGACCAGCACATGGCCTTCATCGGTGAATTTCACCGCGTTGCCGAGCAGGTTGGTGACGATCTGCCTGATGCGGCCGACATCGCCGACGAACAGGCTTTCGAGACGAGGCTCGATGCGCACGATCAGCTCGAGGTCCTTCTCCTTGGCGCGTGTCGACACCAGCGTCGCCACGTCCTCGATCGCCTCGGCAAGATTGAAGGGCGCCGGATCGAGCACCAGCTGACCGGCATCGATCTTGGAGAAGTCCAGGATGTCGTTGATGATGGTGAGCAGCGCGTTGCCCGATTTCACGATGATGTCGGTAAACGTCTTCTGCTTCGGGTCGAGGTCCGATTTGGCCAGGAGTTCGGCCATGCCGAGCACGCCGTTCATCGGGGTGCGGATCTCGTGGCTCATATTGGCGAGGAATTCCGACTTGGCGCGGTCGGCGAGCACGGCGCGCTGCCGGGCCTCGCGCAGTTCGGCCTCGCGAGTCTTCAACTCGGTGATGTCGGTGGTCGAGCCGATCAGGTAGAGCGACCCATCGGAGGCGATCATCGCCCCCTTGCGGGCAAACTGATGCCTGACGCTGCCGTTGACCGCCGTCACGGTCTCTTCGACCTCTTGCGTTTCACC
>NZ_RZQG01001507.1:0-827 GCF_003998635.1 Mesorhizobium sp. M7D.F.Ca.US.004.03.1.1 | reverse complement strand
GTTCGACTAGGTGCTGGGTCGGGAATTGGGTGCTCGCCAGCTCGACGCTGTTCTTTTCAGGCTTGTCGATATCGACCTTCAGGCCCTTGGTCTCTTTCGTGGCGACGCCCTTGACCTCCTTGTCGAGGTTCTGGTCGACGAAGGATTTCGTCACGAATGAAAACGTCTTGCCTTCAGCGTCCTCGAAAGTGGTCGTCTGCTGATCCGTCAGCCTAGTGTTGTCGGCAGTGACGATCTGGGTGACGAAGCGGAATTTCACCGTATAGCCTTCGCAGGCCGAGCCGTTGAACTCATAGACCATGCGGCCGGATATGCCTGTGATGCCGGACTGATCGGACGCCTTCTTGAGGGTAAGGTCGTAAACGGCGCGGTGGGCTTGCAGCGCCGGCACGGCAAAGGCTGGGCCTATCGAGAAGACCCCCGACAACAGGACGGCATGGAATGCAAGGCGCGTTGCGCGCATGAGGTACTCCGATCGTCGCGGCTAATGGCAAGCCGCAGGGAAAGATGGTCCAGCTTAAAAAAAGTCGTGGCGGAAGCGAGGCAAAAATAGCAATTTCGGCCCGGCCCGCGCGGCGTCACCAAGCAATAGGGAAATACCATGAGTGAAACAATCGAAAAGCGGCTAAGCGATCTGGGCGTGGCGCTTCCTGTCGCCGCCGCGCCCGCCGCCAACTACGTGCCCTATTGCAGGACCGGCAATTTGCTGTTCACCGCCGGCCAATTGCCGCTCAAGGACGGCAAGCTGCAGGCGAGCGGGCTGCTTGGCCGCGATGTCGACACGGCAGGCGGCAAGGACGCCGCAAAGTACTGCGCGATCAACATCC
>NZ_RZQG01001506.1:0-829 GCF_003998635.1 Mesorhizobium sp. M7D.F.Ca.US.004.03.1.1 | reverse complement strand
GAGCAGGAGTTTGAGCGCGTCGGCAGCAACCACACCATTAAAGTTGATGTTCGCGTGATTGCCGCAACGAACAGGGACTTGGAAACGGCAGTTCAACGCAAGGAGTTCCGGCAAGACCTCTATTATCGCATCAACGTCGTCACTTTACGCGTGCCGGCATTGCGCGAAAGGCGAGGTGATATTCCGCTCTTGGCCGCTCAGTTTCTCAAGAATTTCAATACTGAGAATGATCACACGCTGACCTTCGCTCCCGAAGCGATTGAGGTGCTAATGAACTGCGAATTTCCAGGTAACATCCGAGAGCTCGAAAACTGCGTTCAACGGACGGCAGTTCTGGCGACGGGTCCATCAATCCTCAGAACTGACTTTGCCTGTTACGCGGATCAGTGCTTGGCCGCGGCGCTGTGGAAGAACGGACAGCCGACGTCAGAGAAGTCGACTACGATCGAGCCTTCCGCCGCCTGTGCCGCCCCGCCCGTCGGCGACGGGCAAGCGCCGATAGGCCCTGCCACGACTCGTGGTAGGGTGCCCGATGCCGATACGGTCATTGCTGCCATGGAAAAGTGTGGCTGGGTGCAGGCAAAGGCGGCGCGCCTGCTCGGTTTGACCCCGCGCCAGATCGGCTACGTGCTGAGAAAACGCGGTATCGAGATCAAGCGTCTCTGAAACAACCCGCCGAGCAAGAGCTGGAGCAGGTCAAGCATTGGTGCTCTGGCGCCGAGCCCATCGGCCAGGCTTACGAAGTGGGTGTGAACAGCGCTGCCAAGATTCCGGCCGTGTGCTTTCTACCACCAGTCGTACTGGGGCTCTGCGACTGACAAACTAAAAA
>NZ_RZQG01001505.1:0-831 GCF_003998635.1 Mesorhizobium sp. M7D.F.Ca.US.004.03.1.1 | reverse complement strand
GGTTAGGGTGGGCATCCCTCTTCGCAAGAATCCATATGCGATTGCCCTACCGTGAACGGGGAGAAGGAAGCTCTCACAGCCGCCCCAGCCTCTCGACCAGCAGCGCGAAGAAGCCATCATGGTCGATGTCGCGCATCACCATGGCGTTCTTCGGCCGCTTGGTGACACCCCACCAGTCGATCACGGTCATGCCCATGGTCAGTTCCGAATTGGTTTCCACGCTGACATTGCAGTTGCGGCCCTTGAACAGATCCGGCTTCAACAGATAGGCGATGACGCAGGGGTCGTGCAGCGGCCCGCCGTCGGTGCCGTACTTCTCCTCGTCGAAGCGCTCGAAGAATTCCAGCATCTCTGCGGTGGCGTTGCCGACCTTGGTGCCGAGCGCGCGGAAGGCCTGCGTACGCTTTGCGGTGGTCAGCGCCTTGTGGGTGACGTCGAGCGGCATCATCACGATCGGAATGCCGGATTTGAACACGACATCGGCGGCCTGCGGGTCGACGTAGATGTTGAATTCGGCGGTCGGGGTGACATTGCCGCCTTCGAAGAAGCCGCCGCCCATCAGCACGATTTCCTTGATGCGCGGTGCGATGCGCGGCTCGCGGATCAGCGCCAGCGCAATGTTGGTGAGCGGCCCGAGCGCGCAGAGCGTGATCGTGCCGCTCTCTTCCGTCATCAGCGTCTCGACGATGAAATCGACCGCGTATTGGTCCTGCAGCTTCATCTTTGGTTCGGGCAATTGCGGCCCGTTGAGGCCGGTCTTGCCGTGCACTTCCTCGGCAGTGACCAGTTCGCGCATCAGAGGTCGAATGGCGCCGGCATAGACCTTGATAT
>NZ_RZQG01001504.1:0-833 GCF_003998635.1 Mesorhizobium sp. M7D.F.Ca.US.004.03.1.1 | reverse complement strand
ACAACAAAGCTTGCGGCTCCTCGATCGCGGAATTCTGGTCGGTCATTTTTCGCTGCTCCTGCAATATCAGCTGGTCCGTCCGACCGGCTGATATTGCTGCCTTGCTAGTTGGCTTCGGGCCCATACACGTCGAAATCGAAATACTTACGATCGATCTTCTGGTATGTGCCGTCCGCCCTGATATCGAGGATGGCCTTGTTGAGCGAATTGCGCAGCTCATCGCTGCCTTTGCGGAGCGCAATCCCGACACCGTCGCCGAAACACTCCGGATCCTGCGGCGTTGGGCCATTGAATGTGTAGTCCTGGCCATCGGGCCTATCGAGCACTTCCTTCTTCATCTGGATCGATTCAGCAATATAGGCGTCGAGTCGACCTGCCTTGAGGTCGCTGAAGCCTTCTTCCAACGTGGGATAGAGCGTAATGTTTGCCTTTGAAAAATGCTTCGACAGATAGCAGCTTTGGATCGTGCCGCGCTGGACACCGACGTGGATACCGCCAAGATCGTCCTTTGACGTATCGAGATTCATGCCTTTCTTGGTCACGAATCGAGAGATGGCCTGCCAGTACTTCTTGGTAAAGTCGACGCGTTTCTGGCGTTCGGCGGTGATGGCCATAGATGCGACGATCACGTCGAACTTCTTGGCCAGCAGAGCCGGGATCATGCCGTCCCAATCCTGGGCGACGATGACGCATTTGCGATTCATCTTCTCGCAAAGCGCATTCGCGATATCAACGTCGAATCCCTTCAAGGTGCCGTCGGCCTCGCGCCAGTTAAAGGGTGGATAAGCGCCTTCGGTCGCTATGCGAAGGACGTCCTGCGCCTGCACGGGAGG
>NZ_RZQG01001503.1:0-834 GCF_003998635.1 Mesorhizobium sp. M7D.F.Ca.US.004.03.1.1 | reverse complement strand
GTCGATCAACCGCTGGATGCCTTGCTTGGCCGCGACCGGATTGCCGTGGATCCACGGCTTCATGTCGTTGGCGCCGAGCATGATGACAATCAGGTCGATCGGCGCATGCGTCGTCAGGACCGTCGGCAGCAGCCTGGCGCCGTTGCGATCAGCACCGGCCAGATGATCGTCGAAGGCCGTGGTGCGGCCGTTGAGGCCATCGGCAATCACTTGCACGCCGGCGCCTAACGCTGCTTGCAGCACGCTCGGCCAGCGGTCTTCCAGCGCATGGCGGCCGCCTTCGGCGTTGTAGCCCCAGGTCAGCGAGTCGCCGTAACAAAGAACCGTCTTCATGCGCCCACCCGTGCGTTGATCAAACCGCGTCCCACCCGCCAGCGCACGAACAGCCAGTGAACCAGCACAGTGGCCAGGTTCGGCAAAACCAGGCCGGCGATGATTGGCATGTCACCTCCCCACTGGCGCTTGCCGATCGGCTGGGAGAACGTCCAGCCGATCAAGCCGAGTCCGATCAGCACGAACAGGACAATCGCGCAAAGGGCCAGCCAGTCGATGATCGCCGGTGCGTTCGAAAAGAGCTGTGCAATGAAAAACACGATCGTCACGCAAATGGTGACAAGCGCGGACGCCATGAACACGAGAATGTATTCTTCCTGCGCATCGGTTTCGACCGCCAGCAATTGAGCGACGAGGCCGCCGGCGAATCCGGAAAGAATGAAAGCGAAGAGGCTGGTGAAGACCATCCGCACCGCCCTCTCCCGTCCTAAACCAGCATGCCCATCGGATTTTCGATCAGCCGCTTGAAGGCGACGAGCAGTTCGGCACCCAGCGCACCAT
>NZ_RZQG01001502.1:0-836 GCF_003998635.1 Mesorhizobium sp. M7D.F.Ca.US.004.03.1.1 | reverse complement strand
CCTTTTGAATCCGCCGGCCACTGCCGTTTGCCGGAAGATGTCGTCTCCGATAGCCGCGCTATCGCCGCCCGCATGGCGGCGCTTTCGCATCCGGCACGTATCGAAATCATAAAGCATCTGTCGGCCAACAACTCCTGCTGCTGCCGTGAGGTGGTCGACCGTTTCGATTTGGCGCAGTCCACCGTTTCCCAACACCTGAAGATACTTGTCGAGGCTGGTCTGGTCCGGTTCGAGCCCGACCGCCAGCGCTCGCGCTACGAGGTCGATCGTGCCGCGCTCGCTGATGTTTCCGCATCGGTCGCCGCGCTCGTTAATTCCTGCTGCTCCGGCCGCTGAAAGATAAGAAGAAGGCACAAGAAATGGCCGAAAAAACCGTCTCCGACTCCTCGACCTTCAAGACGCTGCTCAATTTGTGGCCCTACATGTGGCCGGCGGATCGCGCTGATCTCAGGGCGCGGGTCACCTGGGCGACGCTGTTGCTGGTCGTCGCCAAGCTGACGCTAGTCGCCGGTCCTTATTTTTTCAAATGGGCGGCCGACGCGCTGGCCGGTGACGCCAAATCGGTGCCGCCGCTGCCGACCTTTCTGCTGGCGCCCGTCATGCTGGTCGTTGCCTACAACGTCGTGCGCCTGGTGCAACTTGGCTTCAACCAGCTAAGGGATGCGCTGTTTGCGCGCGTTGGCCAGTACGCGGTGCGCCAGCTCGCGTTCCGCACCTTCGTCCACATGCACCAACTGTCGCTGCGCTTTCACTTGGAACGCCGCACCGGCGGCCTGTCTCGCATTATCGAGCGCGGCACCAAGGGCATCGAGACGATCGTGCGCTTCATCATGCTC
>NZ_RZQG01001501.1:0-839 GCF_003998635.1 Mesorhizobium sp. M7D.F.Ca.US.004.03.1.1 | reverse complement strand
CGGACATTCCACCAATGCCGTTTGCCGGCCCACCGCGATGTCCAGACCGTCAGTTCGGCCTCGTGCCAGAGATAATGAAGCAGGCCACGCAGCGACATCCTCCTGGGATCGGTGGTTACGCTGGCGGAACTTTGCCCCGCAGGCACCGATGCCGCACGGCTCCCCGTCTTCGACAGGCTGAAGTCCAACTTGAGGGCGGCTAAGCCGTTTTTCGGATCGAGCTGTATCGCGCTGCCCATCAGGGCGCCCAGCCCGGACAGTTCGTAAGGCGATTCATAGGAATCACAGGATGGATCATGCTCACCGCCGCTGAGCGGCATGCGCTTGATCAGGTGAAGATCGCCGATGCGGGCGATGTACATCGGGCAGCCCGACTCGCGGCACAGGCATAGCGGACGCTCGGCGCGGGCATAGGCACCCGCCAGCGCCGCCTGCAGATCAGGCGCTGCCTCCTCGTAGACCGCACTGCCAATTCTGAACCGTCGCATCACCTCCACAGCTCCAGGTCGCCGCCGCATCCCTGTCCGCGCATTCAAGTCTGGCTTTGCAAAGAGCGCAACCCCTTTGGTGCATCGGCGCCAGAGGCAGAGGGGAGCCGGGAGGAGCGTGGCCCGGCTGGCGCGCAGAGAGTGTCGGCGCGGGCGCCACTCCGCTCTCGCGAAGGACATTTCCATGAACATTGTTTCGACTACCTCGACCGTCGCATGTACGGCTGGTTCCCTCGCCGCGCTGACGCCGGCCTCCATCAACAACGCCGAGGCAATCTATCAAGCGGCAACGTTGCTTCTGCCTTTCCTCGAGCAGGGCAAGCCTGTCACCACCGCCGCACTGCGCACCGC
>NZ_RZQG01001500.1:0-839 GCF_003998635.1 Mesorhizobium sp. M7D.F.Ca.US.004.03.1.1 | reverse complement strand
TCTTCGATCAAGGTGACGCTCGACGACGGCACCGAACTTCCCGCGACGCTCGTCGGCCGAGACGCCAAGGACGATCTCGCCGTGCTCAAGATCAAAGCCGGCAAGTCCCTGCCGACGGTCAAATGGGGTGACTCCGACAAGTTGATGACCGGCGACCAGGTGCTGGCGATCGGCAATCCGTTCGGCATCGGCACCACGGTCACCGCAGGCATCGTTTCTGCACGCGGCCGCGACCTGCACAGCGGACCGTTTGACGACTTCATCCAGATCGACGCCCCGATCAATCACGGCAATTCCGGCGGTCCGCTGGTCGATGTAAACGGCAATGTCGTCGGCATCAACGCGGCGATCTATTCGCCTAATGGCGGCAGCGTTGGTGTGGGTTTCGCCATTCCGTCGGATCAGGCCCAGAAAGTGGTCGCCAAGCTGATGAAGGACGGTTCCATCCAGTACGGCTATCTCGGCGTCGAGATCCAGCCGGTGACGCCGGATGTGGCTAGCGCCATTGGGCTCGATCATCCTGGCGGCGCGCTGGTTTCGCAGGTCAATGACGGCTCGCCGGCGGCAAGCGCCGGTGTCCAGACAGGCGACGTCATCACCAGCTTTGCCGGGCAGGACGTGAAGGATCCCAAGGACCTGTCGCGGGCGGTCGCCGATGTCGCGCCCGGCGCCAGGGAGACGCTGGACGTATGGCGCAAAGGCAAGGCGGTACAGATTTCCGTCGCTGTCGGCCGCAACACCGACGATGTGAAGACCGCGTCGGCGGACGACGGGTCCGGCGCGCCAAGCGCCGAGCAAGGCTCGCGCCTTCCAGCGATGGGGCTTGGCCTGATGGACAT
>NZ_RZQG01000014.1:0-21589 GCF_003998635.1 Mesorhizobium sp. M7D.F.Ca.US.004.03.1.1 | reverse complement strand
CTGTCGGCCGCGCGTCCGGTGCCGATGACATAGGCACCGGCCTCACGTGCGAGTTGCGTCACCATCGAACCGACGGCGCCGGCTGCGCCATGTGCAAGGACGCTCTGCCCCGCCTGAAGACGGCCGTGCTGAAAGAGTCCCTGCCACGCGGTCAGACCCGAGATTGGCAGGCTCGCGCCCACTGTGAAATCGACGTCGCCTGGCAGCGGCGCGAGGTTGCGTGCTTCCATGGCAATATACTCCGCCAGTGTGCCGTCGCGATACCAATCGGCGAGACCGAACACCCGCTGTCCCACTGAAAGACCCGTGGTGCCATAGCCGAGCGCGGTGACCACTCCGGCCAGTTCGTGTCCAGGGATCGATGGCGTACGCGCCTGGTCGCGGCGGTCGGTCCAAGTCGAAGGCCACTCCAACTCGGTCGGGACGAAGCCCGACGCATGAACCTGAACGACGACGTCGTTTATCGCTGCCTGTGGCTTGGGCCGCTCCACCAGTGTCATGCCGGCCGTTCCCGCAGACTGGTTCGTCACAATGATCGCTTTCATGGGTGTCGTCTCCGCAGATACTTGTTGGTTCAGGGTAAATTGCACGCGCGGAAGGGGCTTTTCGATCTCACACAACCAGTTATCGACTCGACACTTTCTGCGACGACCTTGATGTCAATTTGCTCGTGTGCCGCAGCGACACGGATCGCCATTGGGGAGCGAACTTGCGTGGTTCAAGCACCAGCGGCGACCGAGGGTTAACTCGGCCGCTGCCGCATGATGTTAGCAAGCCTCTAAGGGTGCGCCGTCTTCAGTGCGCGCTCCCCGCTTTCGGGCGCGTTGAGCACGAAGGTGACGAGGAGAACGGCAGCACCGTTCGCCCAGTAGTACCAGGCGTCCAGTCCCTGCAGGCCGAGCACGAAGGGCACGGCGACGAAAGTAATGCCGACGAGGCGGTCAACCGCGACATGCAGCCCAAATGGCAGCACTCGGACTACACCAGTCCTGTGATTGGTGAACAGGGTCAGAATGAGGGCGGCGACGCCAGTTGCGACCGACACCCAAAGCGCCAGCGGATTGGCATGGCCGAGCCCGAGCAGGAACGGCGTTGCCATCAGGCTCAGCGCGACGGGATAGTCGAGGAAGGCGTGAACGGTCTTTGTGACGAAGCGAATATTCATGAGACTCTCCGGTTGATCGAGGACTGGGGACTTGCACACCACTTATATGGAAGACTATGGGTGACGCTTGGTGCCAATTATTTTGCTGATCGTCCCAATGGACCCCTTCGCTGCCCTGTTCGCCCACGTAACGCCGACGGCCCGGACATTCTTCACGGGGAACCTGTGCCAGACGTTGCAGTTCACTGGTGTGGGCCATTTGCACCTGTTCAAGGCAGGCGCGCTCACGGTCACCCAGGACGGACAAGCCGACCTCGAACTCGTTGAGCCGACCCTGCTGTTTTTGCCGCGCGGGCGGACCCACAGTTTCGCAGTTGATCCTGGGCGCGGAGCCGACCTCGTATGCGCGACCGTCGAACTCGGGGGTGCGGAGGGCAACCCGATTGGCCAGGGCCTGCCTGAATGTGTGGTCCTGCCGCTCGCTGCTCATCCGGCGCTGGGCCCGGTTTGTGATCTGCTGATCGGCGAAGCTTTCTCTGAAGCTGGTGGCCGCCAGGCGGCGCTCGACCGGCTGTTCGACTATCTCCTGATCCTCATCGTGCGTCACGTCGTTGAGAGCGGGATCATTTCGACCGGCGTGCTCGCCGGGCTCGCCGACCCACGCCTGGCCAAGGCGCTGACCGCGATGCACGAGGCGCCGAAGAAGCCTTGGAAGCTTGAGGATCTGGCCGACGTTGCGGGCATGTCACGCACGAGGTTCGCCGATCATTTTCGGACGCTGGTCGGCCTGACGCCCATTGAGTACCTGACGGTCTGGCGCATGACGATCGCGCGCCAGCTTCTCGGCAAGGGTAAACCGGTCAAGAGTGTCGCGGCGCAGGTCGGCTACGACAGCGCGGCCGCCTTCTCGCGCGTGTTCAGTCGGGTGACCGGGCGGCCGCCGCGCGAGTTCGATGCACTCCGGGATGGATCTCCCTAATCGATGAACTCGGCACTAAGCGTCGGTACAATCAACGGCATGCTTAAGCGACGAAGCGGACCACGCCGCCTTCCACGCGCAGCGCCGCACCAGTCGTTGCGGAGGCCTGCTCCGAGCAGGCATAGACGATCATGTTGGCGACCTCGTCGGTCGTCGCGAAGCGCTGGATGAGCGTAGTGGGGCGCATCGCCTTCAGGAAGCCCTGCTCGGCTTCCTCCTGCGTGACTCCGTTCGCCTCGGCCTGCTTCGCCATGAAGTCGCCCAGGATTTCGGACCGGGTCGGCCCCGGCAGGACGGCGTTGACAGTGACGCCCGTGCCCGCTACCGCCTCGGCAAGCCCACGCGAGACCGCCAGCTGCGCGGTCTTTGTCATGCCGTAGTCGAGCATCTCCTTGGGAATGTTGACTGCGGATTCGCTACTGACGAACACGACACGGCCCCAGCCTTTCCTCACCATGCGCGGCAGGTAATGGCGCGCCATGCGCACGCCGCTCATCACGTTCAGCTGGAACAGCCCGAGCCAGTCCTCATCGGGGATTTTCGCGATGTCCTCGATGCCGTTGTAGTCGCGGATGTACGCCGTCCCCACGTTGTTAACGAGGACGTCGGCGTCGGGCGCCTGCGCGAAGACGGTCTCGGCGCCCGCCGCCGTCGACAGATCGGCGGCGATGCCGGAAATGTCGCTGTCCGGAAAGGCTTGTCGCATCTGTCGCACCGCTTCATCGACGCGGACGCGTCCACGGCCGTTGATGACGACCGAGGCGCCGGCACGCGCCAGTCCTTCCGCAGTGGCGCGGCCGATGCCCGCCGTTGAGCCCGTAACGATCGCCTTGCGGCCCTTGAGTTCGATATTCATGTGATTCATCTCCGATTGCATTTGGGCCGCTAGCCCTGGCGTCAGAACAGGCGTGTTACCCTGCCATCTGCGCGACTTCCGCCTCCGCAGCGACAGCGAGGCTTTCGACCCATAACTGGTGATAGCGGTAGAGCGCGCCGGGATGCTTGCACCCGAGCTCCTCAAGGAACCAGGGACCCTGCTGCGTCTCCTCGGTCAGCACATGACAGCCGTCGGCCGTGGGCGTAATCACCCAGCCGTGGTAGGCGCTAGAACCTGTCTCGTCACCATCGACGGTCGTCGCCCAGGCGAGCCTGCGGTCAGGCACGCATTCCGTCACGACAAGGCTCATCGGAAAGCCGACCGTCACCCGGCTGTATCGCGTCCCGAGCGCCAGTTCTCGCCCGCCGCTTAGGATTTTGACCTGATTTTCGGCAGGAAAATAACGGGACCAGTTCTCGGCATCGACGAGCAGCTTCCAGACCACCTCGGGCGGAGCTTTCACGTCGATGTCATTGAGCGCGTAGATGGCCGAGATTTTCGGGTCGTACCGCTCGGGCCAGATTACACGGTCATACATTGTTCACGACGCCTTCTTGAACAGATCCTGGAAGATGAGAGGCGCCCAGCTCTTGTCCCGCGCCTGTATGAGCGATCCTCCCTCCGCTAGTCTCCCCAGCCAGACCGGCGCGAATCCCAGTTGTTCGACCAGGGCGCGGACGGGGGTGGATGCCGCGTCATCGTCGCTAGCGTAGCTCATATGTTTTCTCCTTGGGTTGTCACGCCCTGCGTGGCTCCGAACGATCAAATGGAGCGCCCGGCCGGGCGTAGTGCGTCAGAGTTGTGCTAGGCCGCCGTCGGCGGCGACTTCGCTGGCGGTCATGAAGCTGCTGTCCGACGACGCGAGAAAGGCAGCCACCGCCGCGATCTCCGCGGAATCGGCCATGCGCTGGAGCGGAGTCATCGCGCCGTAGGCCCTCTGGCCCTCCTCGCCCAGCGCTTCCTTCGCGAGTTCGGTCGCCGTCGCCCCGGGCGACAACACGTTGACCCGGATGCCGGTGCCCTTCAGGTCTTCCGCCCAGGTCCGCGCGAGATTGCGAACGGCCGCCTTGCTCGCGCTATAGGCAGTGAAGCCCGGGGCGCCCGTGGTGCCGGCGCTCGATCCGGTCAGGATGATCGAACCGCCCCGGCCCATGAGCGGCAACGCCTTCTGGACCGTGAAGATCGTACCCTTCACATTGGTGTCGAAGGTTTCGTCGATGTGCTTGGCGGTGATCTGGCCGAGCGGCAGCGGACCTCCCGCACCGGCATTGGCGAAGACGATGTCGAGGCTGCCGCGCTCGGCCTTCACCGCAGCGTAGAGCCGGTCGAGATCGGCCTCATCCGAGACCGAGCCCTTCACCGCGCGGGCATTGGGCCCAAGGTCGGCCAAAGCGGCGTCAAGCGCGTCCTGCCGGCGGCCGAAGATGAAAACGAAGGCGCCTTCCTCGATGAAGCGCTTTGCCGACGCGCGGCCGATGCCGGTCGCGCCACCCGTGATGACGGCGGTCTTTCCATTCAGTCTGGTCATGACGTGCATCCTTCGTTTCGCCGTCTCGTGTCTTTGGCTGTACGGGAACGTCCCGCGAGAGCCTCAAGATGGGTTCGCCGAAGTCGGGCGGTGAGTGCGCAATCGCGCACATCGGTGGTGCGAAAACGATCCAGCTAGATAATTGAACGCCGCGACGACTGCGCAAACTACGGCTGATCGTGTTAGAATGGGCCTTTGCAAGCCGCACTGCGCTGCGCAGGATTGCACCATGATCGACTGGGATGACGTTCGCTACTTTCTTGCCGTCGCACGCGGAGGCTCGGTGCGGGCTGCTGCCGCGCACCTCGGGGTGAATCATTCAACCGTGCTGCGACGCATCGCCCAGCTCGAGGAACGCCTTGGGGCGCACATGTTCGAAAAGCTGCCTTCGGGCTACCGCCTGACGGCTGCCGGCGAGGAGGTCCTCGAGCTCGCGAACCAGATGGAAGCGTCGTCGCACCAGTTGGAGACGCGCGTCTTCGGTCGCGACCAGAGCGTGCGCGGGCTTCTGCGGGTGACACTGGCACCGACCCTTGCGACACACCTGCTCATGCCGGACTTCGCCGATTTCGCGCGTCTGCATCCCGACATCGAGATGGAAATCCTGTCGTCCGGCGATCTGGCAAATCTGACCAACCGAGAGGCCGACGTCGCGATCCGCGTCGTCTACGACCGCAAAACCCTGCCGCTCAATCTTCACGGCCTGAAGGGGCCGGAGCTGTTCGGCGGCGTCTACATGTCCCGCGATCGACTGGCCGCGTGGCGTGCGGGCGCGCCTGATCCCATCCGGTGGATCGTCATAAGCATTCATGGAATTCCGGATTGGGCCAGCGAAGTTCGCACCACGGGGGTTCCGTTCAGGACCACGGACGGCGAGGCGCAGATCGTTGCTGTACGGCAAGGGCTCGGGATGACGACACTGCCGTGCTTCATTGGCGATGCCGACCCCCTACTGGTGAGGGTGCCGGGCACCGAGCTGCACATGTACGGAACGCTCTGGCTTCTCACACAGGGGGAGACACGCAAGACGAAGCGCGTGCGGCTCTTCACGGAGTTCGTATCCCGTAGGCTCGCCGCGCACGCGCCGCTTCTCGCGGGGCTGTCCATATCGCGCGACTGACGCCCGGCAGGTCGCAGGCGACGCTTGCCGTAATCCGGTCGGAAGCCGAGCTGCGATCGCTTGAAACGGCGTCGTTCAATCCGCGGATGTTGCGCCGTGCGCCAATGAGGAGAAATAGGCATCGCCTGAAAACTCCTCTGCAGGATACTCATGATCCGCAGGCGGCAACCACCGAATCCTCTTCATGGTGCTCCTGAAACGAAAAAGGCCACCTCGCTTTGGAATTCTTACGTCATCTGGTAGTGGTGCTCCCAAATCGCCGGGAGATGGGCAATGCCAGACAATGAAATCGTGCGCGACAGCAACGGCGCTCAATTGAATGACGGCGATTCCGTCACGTTGATCAAAGACCTGAAGGTCAAGGGCACCTCGGAGACGATCAAGCGCGGCACGATGGTCAAGGGTATCCGCCTCAATGGAAATCCCGGGGAGATCGAGGCCAACACCAAGCAGGTGAAGGGCCTCGTGCTTAAAACCGAGTTCGTGAAGAAGGCGTGACCCCCCAAGGGGCGGGCCATCTCCAAAGGTGGGCCGTTTTGTGTGGATAGTTATCCATGACCTATTGGTCCCGCACGGCCTGCCGGGCACTCTCACGGCATGCAGGCGGAGTATGTTGAGCTGGTCTTACTGGAGCAGTCGCTCGCCAACACAGACGGCATGTATCGGCCGTTTTCGGATCGATTGGGTGACATTGCGGAGAAAACTGGCGGATTTGTCTTGTTCGATGTTCGCGTAGAGAGCGACATTCGAATTCAGAGAATGGCGGCCATCGGGTTTGGTGTAGACGGCACCGTCGCAATCATGATGGATAAGAACGGACAGCTTATTTCCGCGCCGATAAACGGAGACAACGCCCCCCTGGTTGCCGAACTAACCGCCTGGACTTCGCTGCCGATGGCCGAGCAGGTTTGTGTTGGTTACGGCGGGGCGGCAGCGAAGCTGCTTGCGGCGCTTCGTAAATCGGGCCGACCCGACCTAGTGAACCATGCATGTTAATGAAAAGGCCGCCTCGATGGGCGGCCAGCGTTGGATTCGAGGTCCAAAGCGGCGACATAGCCTTTCACCAACCGGATGCAAACCGCTGTCGCCTTTCGCAAGCACCTCCTCGGCCCGTCGCGTGGCATCGTCTGACAAGCCGTGCTCGGCGGCCCGTCTCGCAGCCAGCGACGTCGCATTGAACATGAATTCACTGCCGTATGCTGCCGGTGCGAGGCCATTGACGGGCCGCACAAGATGTAAGTGCCTTCACGGATCAAGTTTCCACGCTAGCCAAACAGGCGCTTTTCTCAAGCAAGGTGGCAAGAAATTGCGCAAGCTGTGTTGGCAGTTTGAGAATCGGCCGATATGCCGCACAACAATGCCGGCAGGACGAGCCGAAAATCGAGCCGAGAATGATGATCTGACGCAATGTCCAGGTCGCAGAAGGACAGTTACCCGTGACGCAGAAAGGAATCACACTAAAAGACGTTGCCGCAGCGGCTAAGGTGTCGCGCGCCACGGCCGCGCGGGCGCTCAACAGCTATGGTTACGTTGGCGACGAGACAGCGCTCCGCGTGCTTGAGGCAGCCGAAAGGCTGGGCTATCGGGCCAACCTCGTCGCGCAGGCGCTGCGCAGCGGACAGCTGCCGATCGTAGGCTTCGTGCCTGGCGACATCCAGAATCCGTTCTTCGCCCGAATCGCGCACGACATAGAGGTCGAGCTGCGCAAGCACCGCCACAATCTTCTGATCGCCAGCAGCGAGGAGAACGTCGAGCAGGAAAAGGAGTTGCTGGAGAGCCTGCGCTCGCTGAGCATCCGCGGCTTCATTCTGGCGCCGACATCGGCGACCGACAACCAGCACATCGTGCAGCTGGCGCACGAAGGCGCACCGGTCGTGCTGATCGATCGCGTCGTCAAGGAACTGCAATGCGATAGCGTCGTCGTCGACAATGAAGGCGGCGCGCGCGAAGCGGTCGATTACCTCGTTTCCAATGGACACGACCGTATCGGCCTGTTGCGCGATGACTCACGCATCTTCACCGCGCAGGAACGCCTCGCAGGCTATCAGAATTCATTGCAGTCGCATGGCATAGCGCTCGACGAATCGCTGATCAGCGTCGCGCGTTCGACCGTCGAGCATGCTGTCGACGCTACCATCCGCCTGTTCAGCCGCCGCAACCGTCCGACCGCCCTGTTCACGGTGGACAGCCTGATGACCCAGGGCGCGCTTCTCGGCCTGCGCTCAATGGGGCTTTCGATCCCGCACGACGTGTCGCTGGTCGGCTTCGACGACTTCAATCTCGCCACCTTCACCGATCCGCAGATCACGGTCGTGGCCCAGCCTATCTCCGAGATCGGTCCGCTTGCCGCCAGGTTTCTGCTTGAACGGTTAGCCGGCAAGAAGATCGCGCCGCGTCATATCCGGTTCCCGACGCGCCTGATTGTCCGTGGCTCGGTTGCACATCTCCGCGGGCGCTGACCGGGACCAGAATCTTTCAGCTTCGACAAATTTCATCGCGAAGGGACTTGCCAATCGCGAAAGTTCGTGCCCATTATCGCGATGTGAGATCGATCTCACATCGCGATCGATCGAAGACTGGTTAGACGGCGCATCGACGCTTGCGCCCAGGCAGAGGCTCTGCCGTATCCGCAATGCAAGGAAGAATTACATGCTGAACTTTGACAAGGACCGCTTCATAAGGATCCAGAGCGGTGCCGTTTCCATCGCCGGCGAGGCACGTTCGCTCATGCGCGCGCTGCTTTCGGAAGGCGTCGAGCGGCTGTTTTTCATGGGCACCGGCGGTGTGCAGCTTCTGACCCTACCCGCGATCGATCTGGCGCAGCGCTACTCCACCTTTCCGGTGAGCGCTGCATATCCGGCCCAGGTCGTTCTCGATCCGCCGGCCGGTCTCGATAACAAGGCCGTGGTCGTGATTCCCTCGCTGTCGGGCACGACAAAGGAAGGCGTCGAGCTCATGGCTTTCCTGAAGAAGCGGGGCGTTCGCACGATCTCGCTCACCGGCCATTCGGACACGCCGATCGCGCAGGAAGCCGACCATAACTTCACGAACTTCGCCGAGGACGATACCTCCTCGGAGTCGTTCTACCTGCAGACGCTGCTGATCGTGCTGGCTCTGCTGGCCGAGCGCGGCGAGTATGACGGGTTCGACGCGGCTGTCGCGGAACTCCAGCTTCTTCCCGGCTTGCTTGCCGATGCGAAAGCCGCCTTCGAGGACAAGGCCGCCGAGCTGGCCGCTACCATCAAGGACGAGACCTATCACATCTTCACCGGCGCCGGCTCGGTGTGGCCCGAGGCCAACTACTACGGCATGTGCATCTTGGAAGAGATGCAGTGGATCCGCACCCGCCCGGTGCATGCGGCAGACTTCTTCCACGGCACGCTCGAACTGGTCGAGCCGGGCGTCAGTGTCTTCGTGTTCAAGGGCGAAGATGCGCTTCGCCCGCTGGCCGACCGGGTCGAGAACTTCGCCAGGCGCTACACCGACTGCGTCCGCACACTGGATGCCGCCTCGGTCAAATTGCCGGGCATCTCGGCTCAGGTGCGTAGCATGATCTCGCCGGTGCTGCTCGCCACCTTGCTTGAGCGGCTGAGCGCGCATCTCGAGGTGCTGCGCAACCACCCGCTGACGACCCGTCGCTACTACAAACGCGTTGAATACTGATCCCCTCTCAACCTCTGAAGGAGCTGCTTATGAAACGTTCGCTGCAAGTCGTGGCGGTCACAGTGGCCGCGGTATCATCATTGGGGCTGTCGATGTACGGCAGTTCTGCTGCTTCGCCGGCTGTCGCGGCCGATCCCAACGCCAAGGTCGAATACAGCGGCACGCTGTCGATCCTGACCAAGTTCGGGCTGCAGCAGCTGTCGCCCTATTTCGTCAATCTGGCGCAGGAATACGAGAAGCTCCATCCGGGCGTTAAGGTCGAACTCATCCAGGAAAGTGACGACAGCGTAAAAGGTAAGACGAAGACGCTGGTCGCTTCGAACTCGCTGCCCGATGTCTACTTCTCCTGGACGGGCAGCTGGGCTGGCAACTTCGTCCGCGGCAATCGCGCCGTCGACCTGAGCAAGGTCATCGGCCCCGATACCGACTGGGGCAAGACGCTTTCTCCGGCGGCCGTCAAAGCGTTCGAGTACAATGGCAAGCTCTACGGCATCCCGCTTTATCAGGATGCCAAGTTCATGGGCTACAACAAGCAGATATTCGCCAAGCTCGGATTGAAGGCGCCAGCCAATTTCGAGGAACTGCTGACGAGCTGCGATGCCATTCGCAAATCCGGCGCGACGCCGATCTCGCTGGGCAACAAGGAAGCGTGGCCGGCAATCCACTTTGCGGGCCAATTGCTCGCCTACAATGTGCCGCAGCCAACGCTGGAACGCGACTTCGATCCGGCCACGGCCGAATACACCGATCCGGGCTATGTCGCGGCGCTCAAGCAGTTCAGCCAGCTTGTCGAACGCTGCACCGACGGCGCCGGCGTCAATGGCACGTCCTATGCCTCGGCTCTCCAGGCCTTCACCAACGCTCAGTCGGCCATGTACTATCAGGAGATCATTGAGTTCGATCAGGCTGCCACATCGGACTCGGCGCTGAAGCCTGCCGATTTCGGCTTTTTCAAACTGCCCGTGCCCGATGGCGCCAAGGGTGATCCCAAGTCGATCGAGGGCGCACCAGAGGGCTACATGATCAATGCGGCGTCGAAAAACATCCCGCTGGCGATCGATTTCATGAAGTTCGTGACCTCGAAGGAAAACGCGCAGATCCTGTCCGCGCCGCCCTATGGTCAACCGAGCGCCACCATCGGCGGCGCCTCGGAATCGAACATGAGTGTATCGGTGGTCGACGGCCTCAAGGAGATCAATGCGGCTTCGTTCCTGATGCCTTGGCTCGATACGGCCAATCCACCGCGCGTCGCTGCTGTCTGGCTGTCCAGCCTGCAGGCGCTGGCGGGTGGCTCGATGACGCCTGAGCAAGTGATGGACGAGGTGCGCAAGGCCGCCTCCGCAGCCAAATAAAGCAGACAATGGCCAGGACATCGGACACAATCGGAAGCGGCGCCGCGGTACGCGGCGCCGCCAGGCCGCAAAGGCCAAAAAGCTTACAGACCCGCTTCGGCAATCTGTTGTCGTTCCGATGGGCCGCGATCGCGCTGATCCTCATCGGCTGGTTCGTCTACTATCCGATCGTCGACAACTTCATCGTCAGCACCACCGACCAGGATATCTATACCGGCGAGGTCACCAATGTGGGCCTCGCCAATTACGACCGGCTTCTGCATGACCCGGTCGTGCTACTCGCGCTCTGGAACAACTGCCTGTACGCCATCATCTCCGTCGTCTTTCAGGTCTTCGGCGCGTTTCTGCTGGCGGCGATCATCGAGGACCTGAAGAGCGAACGCTGGCGCCGCTTATGGCGCGCCGTGTACTTCGTGCCCTCCGCCATCTCGATCACAGTGACCGGCCTGCTGTTCTATTTCATCTACCAGCCGCAGATCGGCTTGCTGGATGCGGCGCTCAGTCGCGTTGGTCTCAGCCAGCTCGTCCTGCCCTGGCTCGGCAACGAGCACACGGCCATCTATGCCATCATTGCCATGAGCCAATGGCAGGGTTTTGGCTACTCGACGCTGCTGTTTGCCATCGCCATTCAGAAAATCCCGCGCGACCTCTACGACGCCGCCACGATGGACGGCGCCGGTCCGCTTCGCCGCCTGTGGAGCATCACCTTTCCGCTGACGCGGGAAATGACTGGGCTGATGATCATCGTCACCATCACCGGCGCGTTCCAGGTGTTCAACGAGGTCATGGTCATGACCGCGGGCGGGCCTAACAACAGCAGCCAGGTCCTGGGCACGTGGCTCTACCAGAAGGCCTTCATCGAGGACAATTTCGGCTATGGCGCCGCGATTGCCGCCGTCATCTTCGTATTGACCATGCTCACCGGTGCAGCCCAGCTCTGGTACACGAAACGTCGCCGGGTACAGCTATGAGCGCGGCGGCTGCAGTTGGGCGGGCTCGGCGCGTGAATGTTTGGTCGGTCATCGCCAGGACGTTCCTATATTCCTTCCTCGTCTGCCTCGGCGTCGTCGTCATCTATCCACTGATCTGGATGGCGCTCAGCGGCTTCAAGGACAATGCGCAGATCTTCGGCGATCCCTTCGCCCTGCCTGCCCATTGGTCGTGGAACAACTATGTCCAGGCGTGGAACCAGGGGGTTCGCGGCTATGTCACAGTCTCTGTCCTTGTGACCGTCGCCTCGGCCCTATGCACGGTGCTGATCAGCGCCTGGACCGCTTTCGGCTTGACCCGGACCAGGATGCCGGCAAAGCCGTTGGTTATCGCCATCGTGCTGGGCGGATTGATGCTCAGTCCCACCGTGGCGATCATTCCGCTGGTGAAGATGCTGCAGGCGCTCGGCCTCTACAACACCTACTGGGCGCTGATCATTCTCTACACGGCTTTCCGTGTGCCGTTCACCACCTTTCTGATCCGCGCCTACATGCTGGATCTGCCCGGCGATATCGATGAGGCGGCGACGATGGACGGCGCCAGCGAAGGCCAGATCTTCTGGCGCGTCACCCTGCCGCTGTGCCGGCCGATCATCATCTCGTGCGTCATCCTGCACGTTCTGTTTGCCTGGAACGAATATCTGTTCGCCATGATCTTCACCAGCGGCAGCGACGTGCAGACGTTGCCCGTTGGCCTGACGTCCATCATGGCAACGCACGGGACCAACTATGCTGTGGTCTTCGCCGCCATGACGATCTCTGCCCTGCCCATCGTCATCGTGTTCTTTGCCGCGCAGCGCTACTTCATTCGTGGCCTGTCCGAAGGCATCGGCAAGTAGCAATTCCCTGAAAGGACCCCTTCATGCCGCAGCTTGCTTTCCATCAGCTGATCGGAGCCGACATTTGCCTTCTGACCTTCCGGGTGCCGGCATGACGCAGCCAAAGCTCGTCGCCGTCGGGGACAATTGCCTCGACACCTATCTCACCAGCGGCCTGCTCACCGTCGGTGGCAATGCGCTGAATGTTGCAGCGCAGTGGCGGCGCAACGGCTGGACGGCACGCTATTTCGGCGCCGTCGGCGAGGACCCCGAGGGTGACGTGGTGCTTGCCGAACTGGCAGGTGTCGGCCTGTCGCCGGACGATGTCGAACGGCGCCCCGGCGACACCGCCGTCACCTTGCTCCGCGACGAATCCGGGGATCGGAAGTTCCTGCACGAATCGTTCGGGGTCGGTGAAAACTACATGCCGGCGCCGGAGCATTATGCAGTTATCGCCGGAGCTGACTGGGTGCATCTCGGCACCAACGCCAACAAGGACCTTGTCCGACGATTGGTGGCAGACCATGTGCCGTTCAGCATCGACGTATCGACGACGCATCTGGCGCTGCCGCTCGACGGTGTGCCACTGCTGTTTGCCTCAGGGCCTGACGAGGTCGATAAGCCGGTCGAGCCGTTGCTCACCGCACTCAGGGCCGCCGGCGCGCGGCAGGTTGTCGTCACTTGCGGACGCCGCGGCTCCTATTTCGATGACGGCAAGGGTGTCGTGCATGCGCCGGCCACACTGGTCGACGTGGTCGACACATGCGGTGCCGGCGACAGTTTCATCGCGACATTCCTGACCGCGCTCCGCTTCGAAGGCCGGGGGCCAGCCGAAGCGCTGCACACAGCTTCAGTAGCGGCGGCGCAGACCTGTACGCATCTCGGCGGATTTCCCCAGAAGCCCCGTCCCATACCAGAATGGCTGCCGGCCAAATACGCCAGCTTCATCACCGACGCGCAGGGAGCCTGACCGTGACGACACTTCGTCTGCGACAGCCGGCAGCAGCGCTTCCGTCCGACCGGTCGTTCTGGCTGCAGGATATCGGCGCCGGCGCGGTGACTGATCCATTGCAGGGCAATGAGCGCGCCGATGTGGTGATCGTCGGCGGCGGCTACACCGGCCTGTGGACGGCGCTGCGTATCCGTGAGCTTGCTCCCGAAACGCGGGTCGTTGTCCTTGAAGCGGACCTTTGTGGTTCAGGCGCCTCGGGGCGCAATGGTGGTCAGGTCCACTCGTGGTTCGCCGAGCTCGACCAGATCAGCACGGTCGTCGGCCTCGAAGAGGCGCGACAACTCTGTGCCGACACGGTGGCGTCGATTGCGGAGTTGAAGGCGCTGCAGCAAAACGGCACGATCGACATGGATCTGCGGCTGGACGGATGGCTGTGGACAGCGAGCTCGATTGCCCAGGAAGGCGCGTGGGAGCACGCCGTTGCCATGACGGCGGCGGTGGGAGAGAACCGTTTCAAGCCGCTGACGGCCGAGGACATCGAACGCCGCACCGGTTCATCCGCATCCTATGCCGGTGTCGTCGAGACCAATGCCGGTACGGTCCATCCGGCCAAACTGGCGATCGGATTGCGCAACCTGGCATTGGCGCGCGGCGTGATCATCCATGAGCGCAGCCCGGTTCTCGACATCGAGCCAGGCAGGACATGCAAGGTGCGCACGGCGCGGGGCATGGTGCAGGCCGAGAAGGTCGTGCTCGCAGCCAATGCATGGCTCTCGGCGCTGCCGGAGCTGCGCCGCCATCTCTACGTCGTCGACAGCCAGGTGATCGCTACTGCCGCGGTGCCGGAATTGCTCGACATGATCGGTTGGCGCGACGGTACCTCGATCTGCGACTCCCAGAGCCAGGTTCTGTACTATCAGCGTACCCGCAAGGGCAGGGTCGTGTTCGGCCGGGGAAGCGGCAACGTGGCCTTCAGCGGGAACTTCGGCGCCAGCTTCAACCGCAGCCCGGAGCATGGCCGCGACAATGTGCGGGAGCTGCGTCGGGTCTATCCGGCGCTGCGTGATGTGCCGGTCGAGTATGACTGGGCAGGCCCCATCGACTGCGTGCCCGAGCACGTCCCGGTCTTCGATCACCTGCGTGGCCATCCCAACATCTTCTATGGCATGGGCTTCAACGGAACCGGCATCGCACAGACGCCGATTGGCGGGCGAATCCTGGCCAGTCTGGTGCTGGAGCGCAAGGATCGCTGGAGCGCCAGCGGCCTGGTTGGCATCGAACGCCGGATGTCATTGCCGCCCGAACCGTTCCGTTACCTCGGCGCCAAGCTCGTCCGCAGCGCAGTCCGCCGCAAGAACGACGTCGAAATCCGCAACCGGAGGGCGGACAAGATCACCAATCTGCTGGCTGGGCTGAAGCCAGGCCACCGCAAGAAGTAGGCATTATGCCGAGCACCTTGCCCACCGTCATGCAATCGAGGAGAGCACAATGGCCGATCTGACACTCAGGCAGATCAGGAAGTCCTACGGCAGTGTCGACATTCTCCATGGCGTCAACCTCGACATAAAATCTGGCGAGTTCATAGTTTTCGTCGGGCCTTCGGGTTGCGGCAAGTCGACCTTGCTGCGGTCGATCGCCGGGCTGGAGGAAATCACCTCCGGTGACCTGTGCATCGATGGCGAGATAGTCAACGACGTGCCGCCGTCGAAGCGGGGCATCGCCATGGTGTTCCAGTCCTACGCACTCTATCCGCACATGACGGTCTACGAGAACATGGCCTTCGGCATGCGGATCGCCAAGGTCGGCAAGGCCGAGATCGACCAGCGGGTGAAGCAAGCGGCTGAAATCCTGCAACTGACCAAGTATCTCGATCGTCTGCCCAAGGCGATGTCGGGCGGCCAGCGCCAGCGCGTCGCCATCGGCCGCGCCATCGTGCGCAATCCCAAGGTCTTCCTCTTCGACGAGCCGCTGTCGAACCTCGACGCCGCGCTTCGCGTCGCCACCCGCATCGAGATCGCCAAGCTCAAGGAATCGATGCCCAACACGACGATGATCTACGTCACCCACGACCAGGTCGAGGCGATGACCTTGGCCGACCGTATCGTGGTGCTGAAGGACGGTCACGTCGAACAGGTCGGCACGCCGATGGATCTCTACAAAAGGCCCGGCAATCTGTTCGTTGCCCAATTCATCGGCTCACCGGCCATGAACATCGTGCCGGCCAGGATAGAGACCGCCGGTGCGACAACGGCGATCAGCCATATAGGCGCAAACAAGGTGACCGTGCCCCTGGCGACGCCAGCGTCCTCCAAGGGAACTGAGGTCAGCTTCGGCGTGCGACCGGAAGACCTGTTCGTCGTCACCGGGCCTGATTTTCTGTTCGAGGGGACAGTGGACTATGTCGAGCAACTCGGCGAGGTCCAGCTTGTCTATATCGACATCGGCCGCGCCGATCTGCCGCTGGTGACCAAGCTGCCTGGCAATGCCGCAGTCACCCGCGGAAGCGCGGTGAGGCTGTCAGCGCACCCGCAGGATCTGCACCTTTTCGATGGCGACGGCCGCTCACTCCGGCATCAGGAAGTAGCTCTCCTACTGGATTGATGACGGTCTCCGCACCATGCATCGCCTGAATGCCTGTGCGCATCGCGCCCACATTCTCAACACGTCAGGAAGCCACCGAATTTTGGAGACCGTCTGGCAAGGGTCGCGAGATCCAGTTTGGTCAACGGGATACAAACGGCGTCGACCGTCTTGCGCAGGTCGATCAACCGACGTGTCACATAATGCCGAAGGTTTTGTAGGCTTCCACCGCGCTCATGCCCTCGCGGATCGCGTTGGCGACAAGCCTTTCGCCACGTACTTTTTCGAGGGCCAGCCGAACGACGTCTTCCTCCACTTGCCGTGGAATAACGAGGACCCCTTCCTTATCACCGAACAGGAGCGTGCCCGGCTCGATCCGCACACCACCGATCTCGAGTGCGCAGCGATAGTCTATGACCTTGCCGCGCACGCCCTGGTCTTGTGCATAGTAACCGGTGCAGAAGCACGGGAATTCCAGCGCCTTGATGCCGTCGGTGTCGCGAGCAAAGCCGTCGACCAGCGCGCCATGCGCGCCGAGGATCTTAGCGCGGGTCGACATAAGCTCGCCCCACAGCGCGTAGCGCGGCGAAGCGCCACTGGCGACGTAGATTTCGCCGGGCTTCAGATCATCCAGCGCTTCGAACATCAGCCCGAACGGTTTGGTCATCAGCGGATTGCGGGTCGGTTCGTTGGACAGAAAGATGTCGGATTCGAGCACCGGCATGGCCCGACCGAGCAAGCGCGTCTTCTCGTCGACCGGCTTGAACACGGGCGGAAGGAACTGATGCTGCAGCCCCAGCGTATCCATTACGTCTCCGACCACCGCGACGAAGAGCTCTTTTTCGAATAAACGATACATTTCAGCGTCGTCGGCATAGAGGCGCGTCGATCTTGTCATGAGCCTTGCCTTAGGGTGCTCGTGGAATTGGCGGTGCGGGAAGGTCCCAGCGCTGCGGCGTTCTGAACCAGCGCACGCATATAGCCCAAGGCAAAAGCCTTTCCGGCGTGCCACGGTGCGTCGCAGGACATTTCCGGCGTATGATCGGGGATGATCACGCCGTCATAGTTTTCATCGCGAAGGATGCGGACGATCTCGGCCATGTCGATATCGCCGTCATCGACGAAGGTCTCGTGGTAGGTAGGCACCTTGCCGCGCACGTTGCGGAAGTGGATGTAGCCGATGCGCTGGCGTCGGGCGAAGCGCCGGACGTGCTCGTAAATGTCATCGGTATCAGGCATTTCCTGCAGCGAACCGAGACAGAGTTCCAGTCCATTGGACGGCGAGTCGACCATATCCATCAGCCGGTCGTATTTTTCCGGCCGGTTGACGAGCCGCGCAGCACCGCGCAGCGCCTCGGCCGGCGGATCGTCGGGGTGCGCCGCCATCACGACGCCGGCCTCTTCGGCCACCGGTACGATCTCGCGCAGGAAGACACCGAGCCGCTGCCAAAGCTCATCGGTGCTGACCTTCACCGGCTCGGCATTCGGCCGGCCGGCGCGGTAGCGCATGTTCCAGACAACGCCGTCGGGAACGGGCAGATCTGGATCGATGGCGGCAAGGTCCAGTCCTACCGACATGGCCTCACCGCGCGCGAACGGGCCACGCGACCAGCCCCAGACACCGGCAATCGAGAAGTTGTAGCCGATACATGGAATGCCGGCGCGCCCGGCATCGCGAACAAGGCGCTTCAACCCTTCTATTTGCGCCGGGCGATCGGGCCCGCCGAGCAGCACGTCGGACCAGAAGCGGGGTGAAAAATTCTCGATCGCCGCGATCTCCAGTCCATTGTCGCGCACGGTCTTCACCAGGCCAGCGAAGTCCTCGTAGCTCCAGAGTTCATCGGTGGAGCAGTCGCCCCAGCCTTCCGTTTCGCTGCCGGCCGACAGCGATGGGTCGCGACCGCGAAAATAGTTGGTGAGGTGGGCAACGATGTGGGTGGCGCCAGCCTGACGGGCGAAACGGAAATTGCCTGGTGTCAGCGACTCCCGGTAAAGGCCAAGACCGATCTTCATGATCTATTTCACGCCAATGCCGGCGGTCAGGCCGCCATCGATCTTGTAGTCGGCGCCGGTGCAGAAGCCGGCTTTCGACGAGCACAGGAAAGCAATGAGCTCCGCCACTTCCTCGGGTTCGCCGATGCGGCCAAGCGGATGGGCCGCGCCGAAACGCCTGTAGGCCTCATCGACATCGGCGTCGCTGCCATTGTCGCCGCGCGCTGCCTTCTCGAGGATCGGCGTGCGGATCGAGCCCGGACTGACCGAATTGACCCGGATGCCTGATGTCGCGTAGTCGAGCGCCAGCGAGCGCGTCAGCGTGTGGATGGCGCCTTTGGTCGTGGCATAGGCGGCGACGTTTTGCTGGCAGGCGAAACCCTGCACCGAGGCGACATTGACGATGGCGCCGCCGCCTCGCTTGATCATTTCCGGGATGCCGAAATGCGCGGTCAGATAGATCGAGCCGATATTGACCGTCATCGCCCGGTTCCAGGTTTCCCAGTCGGTCGTCGTCGCGGTCCCGTACGGATGGATAGCCGCGGAATTGACGATGATATCGATCCCGTCGAACCGCTTGACGCCCGCCGTGACCGCGTCACGAACCTGGTCGGAAACGGAAACGTCAACCGTCTGCACCAGCGCATTCGCCCCGGCTCCGGCGAGGCTTTCCTGCATGGCCGCATTGGCTGCTTCATCGATACCGCAGGCGATGATCGCAGCACCCCCCTGCGCCAGACGCTTCGCGGTGGCGAGCGCGATGCCGGTCGTGCCGGTGATCAGCGCAACCTTGTTCTCAAAATCAGACATGGTGCAAATCCTTGGAAGATGTCAGGTCCGGCTGCGCCGGCGAGGTTCGCGCGTTTTCGAGGTCGTCGGGAACGAAGCGCAAGCCGAAATCGAGATGCCGGCTCATCAGGTAACAATAGGCGATGCGATCGCGCGCGCGCAGCGCCGCAATGATCTCGCCATGTGCGCGACGTGTTTCGCTGAGCACCGGCCGGATGGATTTCCCGACGGTCATGATGTGCTGGATAACCGGCGACAGGAACTGGTAGGTCTGCACCAGCATGCGGTTGCCGGCGAGCTTCATCAGCGCCAGGTGGAAATCGAAATCGCGCTGCGCCGCCTCCTGGACATCCTTGCTGGTTTCGATAAGGCCGTTGACCTCGTCCAGGGCGTCAAGTTCGGCGGCGCTGGCATTGAGAATGATGTGGTCGCCGATGCTCACTTCGATGATGCGGCGAAACCCCTGGATATCGTTGAAGGACGTCCTCGAGATGTCCATCTGGGCAGCAAAGAAGTTCTGGATAGCGACATTCTGGCGATCGGCCAGCACCGCGCCGACACGCGGCTTGGGGTCGATCAGGCCATAGGTGCGGATGGTGCGCAGCGCTTCGCGTATCGTATTGCGGCTGGTGCCAAACAGTTCGCAGAGCTCCCTTTCTGTAGGCAGGACGTCGCCGACGGACATGGCGCGATTGCGAATAAGGTCGAGAATCTGCCGCACGGTCTGGTCGACGGCCGAACTGCTGGGCCTAGCGTCTTCTGTCGCTCCCGCCGGGTCGTGATCAGCCTGCTCCAAGTGATTGCCTCCTGGATATTTGTTGGACCAAGACTAGGGCCGAGCAGATAAGAAATCAACCGAAAGCGCTCAAAAAAGTTGGAATGGCCCGATGAAAATCCAATTTTTGCTTGTTGACAGGTTTGTGGTCCAACAAATAAGATTGCCTTCTGACGTTTAGGAGGCTTCATGGAACAGTGTTGGCGCTGGTATGGACCGGGTGATCCGGTGACGCTTGAGCATGTCAGGCAGG
This sequence comes from Mesorhizobium sp. M7D.F.Ca.US.004.03.1.1, assembly GCF_003998635.1. Classification (NCBI taxonomy): domain Bacteria; kingdom Pseudomonadati; phylum Pseudomonadota; class Alphaproteobacteria; order Hyphomicrobiales; family Phyllobacteriaceae; genus Mesorhizobium; species Mesorhizobium sp. M7D.F.Ca.US.004.03.1.1. The sequence continues at coordinate 1,817 of NZ_RZQG01000014.1, read as the reverse complement.
CAGGTGCGACAGGCGTGGTGACGGCCTTGCACGATATCTATGACGGGCGTGCCTGGCCGCTCGAGAGCATTCTGGAGCGCAAGCGGATCATCGAGGCCGCTGGCCTGACATGGTCGGTTGTCGAGAGCATCCCGGTCCATAACTCCTTCAAGATCGGCGCACCGGAACGCGAGCGCTATGCCGGCTTCTACCGCGACAGCATCCGCGCGCTCGCCAAGGCCGGCATTGCGACGATCTGTTACAATTTCATGCCCGTGGTCGACTGGACGCGCACCGATCTGGCCTATCGGCTTCCGACGACGGGTTATGCGCTGCGTTTCGATGCGATCGATTTCGCGGCCTACGACCTGTTCGTGCTGAAGCGCAGCAATGCTGGGGCCAGCTACAGCGCCGCCCGCATCGCTGAGGCGGAAGCGCGGCTGAAGGAGTTGAGCAGCGAGGCGATCGACAGGATCGAGCGCAACCTGATCGCCGGCCTGCCAGCGACCGAGCGCAGCTACAACAGGGAAAGTTTTCGCGCGGCCCTGGCGGAATACGATGCGATCGGACCAAAGGAGTTGCGCGACAACCTTGCCTGGTTCCTGCGCGAGATCATTCCGGTGGCCGAAGAGGAAGGGGTACGCATGTGCATCCATCCCGACGACCCGCCCTTCTCGCTCTATGGCCTGCCACGCATCGTTTCGACCGCCGAGGATGCGCGGTTCATCCTCAACGCCGTCGATAGCCCCGCCAATGGCCTGACATTCTGCACTGGCTCCTACGGGACACGCGCCGACAACGACATCGTCGCCATGGTCAAGGAATTTGCCGACCGCATCCATTTCGCTCATCTGCGCAACATCACCATCGAGGATGACGGCTCGTTTTATGAGGGTGAGCATCTCGAGGGCGGCACCGACATGGCGCATGTCATCCTGGCTCTGATGCAGGAAGAGACGCGCCGTCGCAGGGAAGGCCGCGCCGACTGGCGCATTCCGATGCGACCAGACCATGGCCATCTGCTCGCCGACGACATCGGCAAGACCAGGATCAATCCCGGCTATTCGCTGATCGGCCGGCTGAAAGGCCTCGCCGAGCTGCGTGGCGTCATGCGCGCCGTGGAACGTTTCGATCTGGCTTGAAGCGCTGCTTTGGATCGCTGGGAGGTCATTTGCGCAGTTTGTGTAAGTGAAAATAGTTTGCACCAATGAAAATTAGTGCTATGTCGACGGCAAGGCCGGCTGTTGTCCGGCCGCCGGGAGGATTTGAAGAGTATGACGAAGCTGCGCGGATTGGCGTGGGATCATAGGCGTTGTTGGGGTCCGCTTGACGCCAGCGTCGGACCCTATTGCGCAAACCATCCCGGTCTCGAGATCGAATGGGATCGCCGCAGCCTCTACGAATTTGGCGAAGGGGCGATCGACCGGGTTCTCGGCCAGTATGATCTCGTCGTCTTCGATCACCCGTTCATTGGCGAGATCGCCAGTGGCCGGCTCATGGTTCCTTTCGATGAGCATCTGACCGGCGAGCAGCGCCAGGTCTTCGAACGGGATACGGTTGGCAAGTCGTGGCAATCCTACGCCAGGGAGGGGCGCCAATGGGCACTCCCGATCGATGCCGCCTGTCAGGTGGCGTCTTTTCGGCCGGATTTGATGGCCGCCTATGGCGATGCCCCGCGCTCCCATGGCGATGTTGTCGATCTCGGCCGCCGTACCCGCAAGGATGGAAAATGGCTCGGCCTGCCTCTGGTCCCGACGGATGCCATGTGCCTGCTGCTGACGCTTGGCGATCCGCAGGAAGAGGCCGACGATTTCATCAGCCGCGACAAGGTCGAACGA
>NZ_RZQG01000149.1:0-9609 GCF_003998635.1 Mesorhizobium sp. M7D.F.Ca.US.004.03.1.1 | reverse complement strand
GGCTGGAGGCGATCGTGCCGCCGGATGCGGCGCGTATGAAGGTGCTCGCCGAGCGACTCAAATTTTCGACGGCTGAAGCGGATCGCCTGCGCCACTGGGCGCTTGCCACCGCCGTCGAGCCGAAGACGACCGAGAGCGAGCTGGCGAAAAGGCTCTATCGGGGCGACCGGCAGGGATTTGCCGACCGTCTGCGGCTGTCGCTCGCGGCAGCCAGGGTACGCGCCGTCGAGGACAATGCGGCGTTGCTCGAAGCCGGTGGCTTTTCGCGCCTGCTTGCCTTCGCCGCCAAATGGGAAAAGCCGTTGTTTCCGCTGAAAGGTGCCGATCTGACTGCGCTCGGTGCAACTCCAGGGCCGAAACTTGGCGAAATCCTCAGGAATCTGGAAGCGGAATGGGTTGAAGCGGGATTTACGTCTGATCGCGGCGCGTTGCTTGAACGCGCCGCGGAAGCACTTCGCCCTTAATGGCGGTACCGTTCATTTGATCGATACGGGAGCCAGGGCGCGCGAAAGGCTTGCCTCGCCCTTGCCATAGACCGAGGGGCTATAGCCAATCAGCGTGTCGGTCCGGGCCGTATTGAGCAACTGGTTGGTGATCTGGGTCGGCGTTGCCTTGGTGAATTTGCTGCCCACGATCGCCGCGTAACCGGAAATGATCGGTGCGGCGAAGGAGGTGCCGTAAAGGCCTGTCTTGTCCCCCGCGACCCCTACGACCAGGAAATGGCTCTGCACAAGCGGATTGGAGCCGGCAGTGTTGGAGTACCAGGCCATCCCGGTCGGGTTTGACGTTGTGCCGTTCGCGTTGAGCGCGCCGACGAAAATCGCGGACGTCTTTCCGATCAAAGCGAGGTCGAGATAGTCCTGCTGACCGCCCGTGATACCGCCCACGGCAACCGAGTCATTGCCCGCGGCCTTCGAAACCACCGCCGTTCCTTTGGTGGCGTAGGAGATGATGGAAGCTTCCTCGGCGCTCCATCCGATCTGGTTCGCGCTGTAGCCCGCCTTGGCGTACATGCCATAGCTCAGATTGAGCACGTTCAGGCCCGGCGCCAGCGTGACGGACGAAGCTGTGGAGAAGTCTTTCGACCTTATGGTTGCCAGGGGCGCAATCATGCTGGCTTCCTCGCGCGTCCATTCGCCGTGCCGCTGGGTTTGAACTCCGACGCCGAAATTACCTGAGAAGCGCGATGTGCTGGAGAAGTCGTCGACGATCGTGATCGTGACGCCTTTTCCCTTGTAGCCAGCACGCCAGGCGGCACCGACATCGGGGCTCATCCAGTTTTGCACAGTCTGCGATGGGGTTGTAGGCAGGGTAGCGCTCAGACAGATGGAAGCGCTCGATTGATCGCTGACGCAAAGCGCCGACAGCGGATCGGGACCAACAGCGTCTTGCGCCGCCGCCATCGATGCCGGCAGAAGGGCGAGCGCCGTGGCGACACCGAACTTCCAACGATTATTTGACATGTTCTTACCCCGGTTCAAACAAGAGCTAGGACGCACTATCGCGACTTTCCGGCAGCTGGGTGACATTTCATGCACGCCCCCTCGCGATTAGAAGGTAACACGGTAGTTCAGCCAGAGATGCTGCCTCTCCGGTTTAGCGTTAACCAGATATTTCAAGGTTTCCTCCGGCGCCATCTCGCTGGCAGCGAGCCGGCAATTGACGCCGTAGGTGCCCAAAACACCATAGTCGGCTTGGCAGGACTTTTCGGTGAGATTGCCGCCGACGGTCGTGGTGAGCGACAAGGAAAGAGTGCTGTTGGCACTCGGATGCATCTGAGTGAGGAAACCAAGCTTGAGGCTGGGCTCGATCCGATACTTCTCGCCCGCTTCTCCGGTCCCAAATCCCCAAAGGATGCCGGTATCCTCCGTGATCTGTGTCAGCAGGTCCACGTGCATGTCGACCCAGCTTGCCCGGTACCATTGGTTGAACGATATCCGGTTTCCATTCTGCAGTTCATAACCCCCGTCGCCGAGCCCTCTGGCGCGGTCACTGAGCGGCGAGCCCTGATGGATGTCGACCAGCGATGTCGTCATTTCCTGGGCAATCACCGGAGACGCGGCAAGGAGCGCGCACAACAGGAGCGCGGTCGTGCGGAAACTCACCCGATTGCCGGACTTTTCGCGCATGCGCGAAACACCTCGCCCCACCGATTCCGGACCAGTGCCTGGTGGCGACGGGCTTCTCTTGCAGCCCACTGTAGCCCGGATTGTCAGCCTGACAGTCGCACGGGTTCAGTTACCGCAGGGTTTATTTTAGCTGAGGCAAATGTAATTTTCTAACCCCGCAGGGTCTGAATCGCGACGTGTGGAAACGGATATATGTGCGGCGCTTTACGGCCTTGCCTTCATGCATGTCGCTGTCCCAATACGGGGGCTACTTTGGGGTGGCATGCATCAGACCGCCCGCGAAGGCGTCTACGCCAAGCGCGGGCGTCACGCCCAATGCTGTTTATCTGCTTACACTTAATCTTGAGCTGACAGACCCGAGGCCGCGCAAATGCTATGCCGCGTCGCGGGCCTTCTCGATGCGCGAGCGGATCGCCTCGATCATCGTCTCGCGGATCACCGTTTCGCCATGCGTCTCGCGCATGTGCTCGACGGCACGGCGCATGACCTCGGCCTCCTCGTCGGCACGCGTGTGCCAGTCACAGCCGGGAACAAGCGACCCGCAGTGAAATTCCTTCATGGGATTTCTCCTTTTCCTCCGTGGAGCCTGAGGCTCCGACACTTTTTTGGCTCACGGTCCAAATCCGAGATCGGATCCTGGGGCCGCGAGCGGGAGAACAGCATAACACAAATGGGGTGGCATTGGTTGCAGTCAACGGCGAAAAGGCGGAGCAGCGCTGCTCCGCCCTCTTACGCTACCCCGAAACAGGACCGGATATCGTCTCATCCTGCTCTGGCAGGCAAGCCGTCATTTTTCGACCTTGACGGCCTCGGCGACCTTGTTCTTGCCCTTCATATCCCATGAGACGCGGACCTTTTCACCAACCGTCAGGCCAGGATCCTTGAAGGTCTTGGGAAGCGTAAAAGACGATCCATCATCGAGGACCAGGCTCATGGCCGTCGTGTCAAAGGTCTTGATCGTCCCGGTGGTGTGCTTGACGGCGGCGAATGCCACCGAACCGGAAGCGAGAAGGGCAGCGGCGGCAGCCGAAACAATGATCTTGCGCATTGCGAAGTACTCCTGGAAAGGCGGGTATCTTTTTGACGAAGATGTCCCGCATCGTCTTGGGTCGTCCGGTCGCGTCGGGTCGCGGCTCGCTTTGCCTTGACGCAATTCCGGTCGGAAAGCCGTTTCGCACTTTCCTGGAATTGCGCGCAGGCGAACCGCCGGCGCTTCCCGACCCGGCGCCACAAATAGACCAGTCTTTTCAATAGCCTATTAGACGAAAAAGAAATTTTTCGCCGCACCGTGTACCACATTCCGTGCCCATTTCGAACGAATGGGACATCAATGCGGCTCACGCCGCGCTCACCATTTTGTTACGGCCAGCGAACCTCGGGTGGTAGGCTGGAGAGGATGGCCGCGACATTGCCGCCGGTCTTCAGCCCGAAGATGGTGCCACGATCGTGAAGCAGGTTGAATTCGACATAGCGGCCGCGGCGAATGAGCTGTTCGTCGCGGTCGCCGTCGGTCCAGTTCTCGTTGAAGTTAGCGCGCACGAGGTGGCCGTAGACGACGAGAAAAGAGCGGCCGACATCCTGGACGAAGTTGAAATCGGCATTCCAGCCGCCTTTGTCCTCACCCGAATGCAGCCAGTCGAAGAAGATGCCGCCGGTGCCGCGCGGCTCGTTGCGGTGCGACAGATAGAAGTACTCGTCGCACCAGGCCTTGTATTTCGGGTAGTCGGCAACGGCGGCGTTCTTCTCGCAAGCGAATTGCATGGCGCGGTGGAAGGCGACCGTGTCGGGATCGTCCTGGGTGCGGCGGCGGTCGAGCACCGGCGTCAAATCGGCGCCGCCGCCGAACCATTGGCTAGATGTGACGACCATGCGCGTGTTCATGTGCACGGCCGGAACGTTGGGGTTCCAGGGATGCGCTATCAGCGAAATGCCGGATGCCCAGAAGCGCGGATCTTCCTCGGCGCCGGGCATCTGCTTCCTGAATTCGGGTGAGAACTCGCCATGGACGGTCGAGGTGTGGACGCCGACCTTCTCGAAGACGCGGCCGTGCATCATCGACATGGTGCCGCCGCCGCCCTTGCCCGCGTCGCGTTCCCATGGCGTCTTTTCGAAACGACCAGGTGACCACGAGGCCAGCGGCCCGCCAAGATCCTGCTCGATCTGCTCGAAGGTGGCGCAGATGCGTTCGCGCAGCGCCTCGAACCATAGGCGCGCCTTCATCTTCTTCTGTTCGATGTCGGCGGGCAGGCCTGCCGGTATTTCAGGTCGTTCCAAGTGCCGTCTCCGGTTGGGGCGGCGAGTCCTACAAATGACTCGTCTTTTGCCGGCGCGATCCCTAATCTGTTAGGGAACAGGGTCAAGTGTCATTACGGTGCAAGGAGTTGTTTCGTGCGCACCCCGGCAAGACCGCCGCTGGATGGCCTGAAGAAAAGGCTCGACCAAAGCCGGGCTGAGCGCGCGCGCATGCCGCGCGACGGTTTCCTGCGCGAGACCTTCGTGCTGCCGCGCTCCGATGCGCGGCTCAAGGCCAAGGAATGGTTCGAGCGTTTTCCCAAGCAGGCCTACTGGACCGAGATCGAAAGCTGGTTCGAGCGGCCGGGCGACCTGATTGAGTTCACCATCAGGCGGTTGCCGGTGGCGGATTAGGACTCTACCAACAGCCGCCTCGCCCCCGTGCCTTCCCTTGCCAGCCTGTCCCCCTTGTTGCGCAGCGGGCATTTGTCGATCGACATGCAGCCGCAGCCGATGCAGTCGGTCAGCCCGTCACGCAATTTCTTCAACTGGGCGATCTTGTGATCGAGCCCGTCGCGCCAGGCGGTCGACAGCAGGTTCCAGTCATCGCGCGTCGGCGTGCGGCCCTCGGGCAGCGATGCCAGGGCTGTGCCGATCTCGGCCAGCGAGATGCCGACCTCCTGCGCGACCTTGATGATCCCCACGCGCCTCAGCACGTCGCGGCCGTAGCGGCGCTGGTTGCCTGATGTACGGTGGCTGCGGATCAGGCCACGGGCCTCGTAGAAATGCAGCGCCGACACCGCCACCCCGCTGCGCATGGCCACCTGGCCGACTGTCAACTCCGTAACTGGTGCCATTCCTGATTTTTCTGCCCTGATTTTTCCGCTTGACCTCAAGTTAAGTTGAGCTTGTAGCGAAGAAATGTTGATTGGGCAAATGCAGGAGAAGGCGATGTGCGCCTGGGTGAGAATGAGTGGAGAAACCACCGTCGTCGGCGACGGCAAGCACGGTGTTATGGATGGGACGTGGATCCTATCCGAGCTGCCGGATGGCTTCGCCCGCCACCATGGCGACGGAAAGCGCGACGTTGATGCTGCGCGCCGCGCCTTGCATGGGGATGGTCAGCCGCGCATCCGCCGCCTGATGGACAGCATCCGGAACGCCTGCCGATTCGCGGCCGAACAGAAGTATGTCGCCATCGGCGAAGGTGAAGCCGGTGTAAGGGGTCGTGGCTTTGGTCGACAGCAGCACCAGCCGGCGCGCGCCAGTTTTGCGCCAGTCCTCGAAGGCGTGCCAATCGACATGCCGGGTCAGGGTAGCCATTTCGAGGTAATCCATGCCGGCTCGCTTGAGCGCTTTGTCGGAGAGCGGAAAGCCGGCCGGTTCGATGATGTCGACGCCGAGCCCGAGGCAAGCGGCGAAGCGCAGGATTGTCCCGGTGTTGCCGGCAATGTCAGGCTGGTAGAGCGCGATGCGGAGACAACAGTTCATTTCCGCGTCCTTCTAATAAGTGGCAGATCGGCCACAGCGGGCTCGCGGTTTTGGAATTTGCTGGACCTGCGGGTGGCCATTTTCTGCGAAGTCGGGTATACGCCCAGCATTGTCAACTCGAACCGATGGAGGGGAAATTCATGATGGCCATGTACATCCAGCGCCCCTCTCGTGGGCTTACCTGCCTGCCGGCGGTTTCGGTACGACGATTCTCCTGACTCTCTAAGACTTGATCGCACCGATTCCCGCCGAAACGATTTTTCGGCTCTCGAAGGAATCCTGCGATGTTTTTCAAAAAGTCAAAAGGGCTGAGCGCCCCACCTGAACCTGTCCAGACCGATGCTTATCGTGTCCAGACTGACGCAATGCGTGCCTCCGGCCGAATGCCGGCGGACGAAATTGCTTCGCCTTTTTATCTCGATTTTCACACGGAGGACGGACCGATGTTCGATCCCTACAGAATACCCGGCTCAAGGAGCCTGCATATCCACCGACTGCCGACCTGGGCGCTGCTGATCGGCGACACCTACTCGTCGGCCGTTCATGCCGAGGTCCGCCGCCGGCCGCATCGCGGCATGCTGCCGGATGTCGATTTTTCGCGCGCGGTTCCCGACCCGAGCCGGCCGTCGCTGGTGCGCCGGATCATTCGTTTGATCAGGCCGGGCGCGAAAAACCGGGTTGGCAGCACCGTGTCGTCAGGATCGTCAGGCGCGCCTGTCGGCGAAAAGCCTGCGAACCCCTATATTGCGCGAAGCAGGGCCGACGGTCCGGATGATTCCGGACCGTCGGCCCTCGACGCCAAGGGTTCCGGAGACTTCGTACGCTCCCGTGCCGCATAAGCGGAAAACAGATTTGTGAGCATGACCTATGTTGTTGTTTAGCTGGTTTGAAAGACGGCTCGATCCGTTCCCCGCGGCGGAACCGGTCGAGCCGCCCAGGACGCTGGTTGCCTTCTGCGTGCATTATACGCGCGGCGCGTGGCCCTATATCCTTCTCGACGCGGTGCTGGTGACGGCCATCGCGATTGCGGAAGTGTGGATGTTCGGCTTCCTCGGCCGCATCGTCGACTGGCTGTCGGGGCAGAATCGCGAAACCTTCCTGCAGACGGAAGCCTGGAAGCTCGCCGGCATGGCCTTCATCGTGCTGTTTGCGCTGCCGGGCACGGTATGGCTGCATTCGCTGCTCAACCAGCAGACGCTTATGGGCAACTATCCCATGCGCATCCGCTGGCAGGTGCACCGCTATTTGCTCAAGCAGTCGATGAGCTTCTACCAGGACGAGTTTGCCGGCCGCATCGCCACCAAGCTGATGCAGACGGCGCTCGCCGTGCGCGAATGCGTCATCAAGCTGATCGATGTCCTGAACTACGTCATCGTCTATTTCCTTGGCATGCTGGTCATCGTCGGTTCGGCTGACTGGCGGCTGGCCGCGCCGCTTGGCGTCTGGCTGGTCGGCTACATCCTGCTGCTGCGCTATTTCATCCCGAAGCTGGGCAAGGTCGGCGAGGAGCAGGCCAATGCGCGCTCGACCATGACCGGCCGCGTCGTCGACAGCTACTCCAACATCCAGACGGTCAAGCTGTTCAGCCATGCACGCCGCGAAGCGTCGTTTGCGCGGGAAGGCATGGCCGGCTTCCTGCAGACGGTCTACCGGTCGATGCGGCTGGTGACGGTGCTTTTCGGCCTACTCTACATCATGAATTCGCTGCTGCTGTTTTCGGTCACGGCGATGGCGCTCTGGCTGTGGCTCGGCCAGTCGGTGACGATCGGCGCGGTCGCCGTGGTCATCGGGCTGGTGCTCAGGCTGTGGGGCATGTCGCAATGGATCATGTGGGAAATGTCGGGCCTGTTCGAGAATATCGGCACGGTGCAGGACGGCATCGCCTCGATCTCGTTGCCACGCCTGGTCGAGGACAAGCCGGGCGCGAAGGACATCGCCGTTTCCAGGGGTGAGATACGCTTCGAGGACATCCGCTTCCACTATGGCAAGCAGAAGGGGGTGATAGAGAACCTGTCGCTCGCGGTGAAGCCGGGCGAAAAGGTCGGCATCGTTGGTCGTTCGGGCGCCGGCAAGTCGACGCTGGTCAACCTCCTGCTGCGTTTCTACGACCTGGAGAGCGGAAAGATCCTGATCGACGGCCAGGAGATCGCCGATGTGACGCAAGATTCGCTGCGCGCCCAGATCGGCATGGTCACGCAGGACACCTCGCTGCTGCATCGTTCGGTGCGCGAGAACATCCTCTATGGCCGGCCCGACGCCTCGGAAGAGCTGCTTGTCGAGGCAGCGGGGCGCGCCGAGGCGCTGGATTTCATATCGGGGCTTTCGGATGCCAAAGACCGCAAGGGCTTCGATGCCCATGTTGGCGATCGCGGCGTCAAATTGTCCGGCGGCCAGCGGCAACGCATCGCCATTGCTCGCGTTATGTTGAAGGACGCACCTATACTTATCCTTGACGAAGCGACCTCGGCGCTTGATTCCGAAGCCGAGGCGGCGATCCAGGAGAATCTCTACAAGCTCATGCAAGGTAAGACCGTCATCGCCATCGCGCACCGGCTGTCGACCATCGCGGCGATGGACAGGCTGGTGGTGATGGACAAGGGCCGTGTCATCGAGGAAGGTTCGCACGAGGAACTCGTCGCCAAGGGCGGGCTCTACGCGCAGCTCTGGCAGCGCCAGTCGGGCGGGTTCCTGCTTGAGGACGGTCCCGCCGACGCCGCCAATGACGAACTTGCAAAGGGCCAAGCTGCCGAATGATGACTGCTGTCTATCGCTGGTTCGAGAACTGGGTCTATCCGTTCAGGGAGCCAGCGAATCTTCGGCCACCGACCAGCGTCGGCGGCTTTCTCTGGCACTATGTCGGCCAGGCGAAGTTCGCCTTCTTCGCCATGCTGGTCATCGGCGGCATCGCGCCGCTGGTCGAGGCCGGCCTGTTCTACTTCGTCGGGCGGCTGGTCGATATTCTCGACCAGCTTCCCGCCGAGCGCAGCTGGCACGCTTTGTGGAACGCCGCAGGCCCTGAACTGGTGTTCATGATCGCGGTGGTGCTGGTCATCCGCACCATCGTCGTCGGCCTATCGGCGCTGGTCGACGAACAGACGATCACGCCCGGTTTCTACAACCTGGTGCGCTGGCAGGCGCACCGGCATGTGTCGCGCCAGTCCTACGCCTTCTTCCAGAACGATTTTGCCGGCCGCATCGCGACAAAAGTCTGGCAGGCGGGCCAGGCGACCGGCGACCTGATGGAAAGCTTCATCGAGGTCGTCTGGTTCATGCTCGTCTATACGGTGACGACGCTGGCGCTGGTGGCAGGGTTGGATCTGCGGCTGGCGGCGCTGGTGGTGGTGTGGATCGTGGCCTTCGGCTTGCTGGCCAAGCTCTATCTGCCGGCGATCCGCAAGAATGCTGAGGCCACGGCCGAAGCAGGCTCGATGATCAACGGCCGCATCGTCGATTCCTATTCCAACGTGCAGACGCTGAAACTGTTCTCGGCCGATGGCGACGACCGCTACATCAGGAACGGCTTCGACATCTATCTCGACGCGCTGCGCCCGTTCACCCGTCGGCTGACCGGCGTGCGCATGGCGCTGACGACGCTGTCGGGCATCATGATCACGGCGATCGGCTGTTTTGCCGTCTATCTCTGGGTCGAGGGCTCGATCACCGTCGGCGCTGTCGCCTTCACGCTGTCGCTGGTGCTGCGGCTCAACATGCTGCTCGGCCGGCTGATGATGCAGCTCAACAGCATCTTGCGGAATCT
>NZ_RZQG01001499.1:0-840 GCF_003998635.1 Mesorhizobium sp. M7D.F.Ca.US.004.03.1.1 | reverse complement strand
CAGGTTCACTGGGGCCAGAGGAGGTGAATGGTCAACTGGGCGGCGTCGCGGGTGAAAAACTCACGAGGTTCGTTGGCGGATCCGGTAAGGTGGTGTTTGACACAATCCGCCGTTTGGACATCGATTGTTCTGGGGAACAAACCGGATGGATGCAACCAGCCCATACGCCCGACACACTCCGGATTGTTGAAGCCAGGGTGCGCCACTGGCAGGCGCTCGGCCAGCCTGTCAGGCTGCTGGGCAAGCGACAAACCGATGCTTTGACTGGCACTGACATCTATAGCGGCGCTCTCATTGACGATAGTGGGGGGCAGATCAATCCGCTCGCCTACGCTCGGGGGCTTGCCAGATCTGCAGTGGGCTTTGGCGCTCGCATCTTCTGGTCGAGCCCTGTAACCGGCTACGCACGCAGCGGCAACAAATGGCACGTCTCAACGCCAAACGGGCACATAGACGCAGGCCACCTGTTTCTCACGACAAATGCAATGCGATCGCATCCGGCAAGGGCAGTGGGCCGCAGCATTATCCCTGTGCGTCCCTATCAGGTGGCGACGCAGCCACTGGACCAGACCATACGCGCTCGCGTGCTGCCTGGGCGAAATCCAGTTGCGGATCTCCATAGGCATACCTTCGCCTATCGGTGGAGCCCTGACAATCGGCTTATCACCGGAGGGATCGCCATGTGCAATGATGCGGGTTCAGTTGCACGAATGTCATCCTACTTTCTGCGGCGGCTGCATCGCTACATTCCTGACCTTCCGAAATTGGAGGCGGCATTTGCCTGGAGCGGTGTCGTAGCGACAACCCCCGATTTCATGCCAAGAATCTGGCACGTTGGAC
>NZ_RZQG01001498.1:0-841 GCF_003998635.1 Mesorhizobium sp. M7D.F.Ca.US.004.03.1.1 | reverse complement strand
AGACTAAGCATTCCCGCGTGAAGGTGAAATAGGGCAGCGCATTGAAGGACAGCGGGTGTCATGACCCCGGGCGCGACGAGAAAGACGAATACGAGGACGCCGAAGGCGCCCTGCCCCGCCATCCGGCAAAACGGACGCGCGCATCATACCACCGCGATCCGGCGGATGCCGAACACCGGTTGTAAACGGCGTAGAGCGCGACGATCACCACGAGCAGAATGACGCTCAGCGATGCGGCGAGCCCCAGTTCAGGGAGCGCGAGATTTTGTAGGCGATGCGGTTGGGAATGAAGATGCCGCTGGTGCCGCTAAGCAGCTCCAGCGTGATGTGGTAGCCTATTGCGAGGGTGACGACCAGGATAGAGCCCGCGCCTATGCCGCGACCTATGGAGCAGCCCGATCGTCCCCTCGCGTCATCTGGAATATGACTTCACCGGCACGCCTTCAACGGCCGGCCCAATTCACGGCTCGCTTTCCAGCGACTCCAACGTCCATCAATTCAAAGTGTTGAGTTTTGCTTGTTGGCGAGCCAACAGCCTTTCAACCTCTTGAATGGCATTGTGATCCAGCATGCCTCCTGGTCGACGCTGTACAGCACTGGCAATAGCACCGCGTTTGGCGAGCACATATTTGCGAACGGCGAGGCCAAGACCAGGTTGTTGTTCATAGCGGATCAGCGGCAGGTAGGCGTCGAAAAGGTCTGTTGCAGCATCGAAATCACCATGGTTGCTCAATCGAATCACATCAACCATCATTTCCGGAAAACCGAATCCAGTCATCGCGCCATCAGCGCCGCGCCGCATCTCTTCAGTTAGAAACACGCCACCATTGCCGCAAAGGAT
>NZ_RZQG01001497.1:0-842 GCF_003998635.1 Mesorhizobium sp. M7D.F.Ca.US.004.03.1.1 | reverse complement strand
GTCGAAACGCACCCGCATCTCGCCGTCGTCGACATTGCAGCCGGCCGAGCGGTAGAATTGCCGCGCCTGCGGCTGCAGCACCCGCATGCCGATCTCTTCGAGGATGGTGAGGCCCATTTCGTGGATCGTCTGCACCTGATCGGCCGACAGGATCTCGATCGGTGCATAGGGCCGCGTCAGCTGCTTCCACGGCCGCTGCTCGATGCCGCCGATCTCGCGCTGCGGGCGGCCGGGCCTGCGACGTGCCGTGATGCGCTCCATGGTTTTCTTGAACTCCCTGTTTGTCGCAATTCCGGACGGAAAACCGCTTCACACTTCTCCTGGAATTGCTCTATTCTGCAGCTGTGCGCATGTCGAAATCCGCCACCGCATCGACGATCGGCGTGTCGCGGCGGTAGGGTTGCCAGCGGATTTTTGCACCGATCTCCTGAGCGAGCTTATGGCCGCTGTGCACCGCGTGCGCGATGGCGCCCGGCGCCAGCGTGTCGCCGATACGATCGACACTGCGGATGCCGGCAGCGGCAAGCGCCTCCGCTCGTTGCGTCAGAGACTCGAACAGCTCGCCGCGCGGCAGCCTCAGTCCGACGATCAGCACCGAGCGGCAGGCCATTCGGCTTTCCTCGCCGGTGAACAGATGCGCTAGCGTCGCCGTCTCGCCGTCGAAGGATTTCAGGAGATGCAGTGTCGTCACCGACACCTTGCGCCGCGCCAGCGCGCGATGCACCAACGGCAGCTCGTTGGTCATGATCGTCCAGGCGGACGCCTGACCTGCGGGGGTCACGTAGCTGACCGGGATGCCTTGTGCCGCCAGATGTTCGGTCAGCACGCCGCCCATATAGTAG
>NZ_RZQG01001496.1:0-842 GCF_003998635.1 Mesorhizobium sp. M7D.F.Ca.US.004.03.1.1 | reverse complement strand
GTACGGGCGGTGCGCTCGCGCGTCGAGCCGCCGGCGCCGTAGGTCACCGAGACGAATTTCGGCTTCAGCGGCTCCAGCCTTGTGACCGTCTCCCACAGCCTTGCTTCCATCTCGTCCGTCTTCGGTGGGAAGAATTCGAAGGAAACCCGGACCTTGTCGCCAATGTCGGGGCGGCGGGAAAAGCGGAACTGGTTCATGCGATTTCCCCTATCGAGTTCGCTTTGGCCTGCCTTGTGTCGTTGGAAGGATCGGCGATCAGGAGGCGCCGGTCGCGGCCAAGCCAGAGTTTCACGGTGAGCCTCGCCTCGTTGCCGCCGCGCGGCTCGAACTCTTGGGCATCCTCGAGATCGAGTCCGGCTTCCGCAAACCAGTCGGCGATCTGCCGGTCGGAAAAGCCGAGCCGCATATGCGCGTGCTCCTCGCGCAGGAATTCCAGCGCATGCGGCGCGAAATCGACGATGACCAGCCGCCCGGCTGGACGCAAAAGCCGCGCCGCCTCGTGGATGGCGCGGGCGGGATCGTCGAGATAGTGCAGCACCTGATGGATGGTGACGAGATCGAAGGCATCGCGCTCGACCGGCGGCGCGAAGATGTCGCCCTGCCGCACCTGCGCATTCGAAACGCCGGCCTTGTCGAGATTGGCGCGCGCCACGGTCAGCATCTCGCGCGACATGTCGATGCCGACACCGCGCCGATAGAGCGGCGAGAAGATTTCGAGCAACCGCCCGGTGCCGGTGCCGAGATCGAGCATCGACTGGAACGGCCGCTTGCCCACCAGCTTCAACATTGCGGCTTCGACGGCGCGGTCCGGCACATGCAACGAGCGGATATGATCCCAGCTC
>NZ_RZQG01001495.1:0-847 GCF_003998635.1 Mesorhizobium sp. M7D.F.Ca.US.004.03.1.1 | reverse complement strand
GTGCATCAACCTGCTCGAGAAGCCCGACGGAGGAACCGTTGCCATTAACGGAACCGTCGTCAACCAGATCGAAGGGCGCCGGGGCTGTCGAGCCCCGACTGAAGCCGAGTTGCGCAAGCTGCGGACCCAGGTCGGGATCGTGTTCCAGCAGTTCAATCTCTTCCCAAACATGACAGCCCTGGAGAACGTCACCGAAGCGCCACGGGCAGTTCTGAAACAACCGCCTGCGGAAGCCAAGGACAAGGGCATGGCGCTACTGGCCTCGGTTGGGCTCGCAGACAAGCTGCACAATTACCCGCATCAGCTTTCCGGGGGCCAACAGCAGCGTGTCGCCATCGCAAGGGCGCTCGCGCTTCGACCCAGCGTGATGTTGTTTGATGAAGTGACGTCGGCCCTGGATCCGGAACTCGTCGACGAAGTCCTGCGCGTCATGAAGAATCTCGCCGCTGGCGGGATGACCATGCTGGTGGTCACGCACGAGATCGATTTCGCGAAAGAAGTCTGCGACAAGGTTGTGTTCATGGACGCGGGCGTCATTGTCGAAGCCGGCAAGCCTTCAGAGGTTATTTCAGCGCCCGCCCATCCGCGAACGCAAGCCTTTCTGCAACGCAACCTTCGGACACGAACTGCCGTATAGTCGAGCTGTGTTTGCAAGCGCGGATGCGACAATCGCCTTTCATGATCAGTCAATGGACCGCTTCCGTCTCTTGACGGAAGGCGAGCAGGTGCCGTTGGCAGCATTTCGAAAAAGGGCGCCGTGTTGGCTTATCCCGGCATCACTTTCAACGTTATTGGAATGACGGCAGGCGCCTAGCCCAAAGCCGCCTCAACAAGAGGCTTCTTGGGG
>NZ_RZQG01001494.1:0-849 GCF_003998635.1 Mesorhizobium sp. M7D.F.Ca.US.004.03.1.1 | reverse complement strand
GGCGGAGGCGGGACCACGGCAGGGGAATGCCCGTCAGACGCTTTGTGGCCGGCAAATCGACCGACGCCCGCAGTAAGATAGGAACAGCCCCGGACGCACAATCGGGAATGCGGTAGCCAACCCGCGCATCAGAGCTTGATCACCGACGTCCTTCAGTTCCGCCTCCACCCATGCGCGATCATCAGAATGAGCAGCCGTTCCTCGGATCGGGCGACCTCATGCGTTCCAAACCTTGACAGCGGACATCAGAGCGCTGTGTTCGACCCACCTTCCCGCAAGGCCGGTGATCTGCGAGGTTGCCCATCCTGCATCGGAATCGGAAAGCGGCTTGTGTCTGGACTTGACCTCCCGCTTGACCCTGAGCGGCCCGCGTGTACCTGTACTGCTCTCGAATGCAGATTTGATACCTAGATGTTTGATCTCAGGGAAAGACCCGCCCATTTTCAATCTACGGCGGACCATTCGCCCGATGCATCAAGCTCGCATCTTCCGCACGTGGCTTCTCTCTAGGGCGCCAACGACACGTGTCAGGCATATCGTCAGCAGAAGGTATATAGCAGCAACCGCCAAAAGAGGCTCATACACGCGAAATGTCTCCGAGCGGATCGTGTTGGCCGCGCCCACGAGATCGATGACCGTTATGGCTGACGCCAGCGATGTCGCCTTCAGGATGTTTATAAGTTCGCCGCCGAGCGCGGGAAGGACGATCCACCAGGCTCGCGGAAGTATGATCAAGCGAAAGACGGCACGCCGCCTTAATCCAAGTGATTCCGCCGCTTCAATCTCGCCTTTCGGAATGCTTGCTATGCCCCCTCGGAAAAGCTCAGCCAGGTAGGCCCCGATATGCAC
>NZ_RZQG01001493.1:0-850 GCF_003998635.1 Mesorhizobium sp. M7D.F.Ca.US.004.03.1.1 | reverse complement strand
TCGGACGTAGAAAAGAGCGGCGGGCTTGGCCCGCCGCTCTTCTTCTGAAGATCAGCTTCGGCTGTTAGTGGCCGAAGAGATTCCGGTCGCTGCCCTGAGGGGCGGACTTCTGTACGTCACCCGACGAATTAAGCAGCTTCGCGACGAGGCCACCGCTGTTGCGGATCGAGCTCGTGTGCGAGGTGTCAACCGAAGTGACGGCAGGCTGGTTGGCGCTGTTGGAGCCAAAGTTGTCGCTGCCGGCGAAGGCACTGCCGGTGATGGCCAGAACGGTGGCGGCAGCAATGAGGATCTTGTTCATTTTAGTCTCCTGAATTTTTCGAGCCTCTCCAGGGCGGCGGGACAGACCCGCCGTCCGCGTGGGTTGGCTGTTAGTGGCCGAAGAGGTTACGGTCGCTGCCCTGAGCGGGCGTCTGGGCAACCGGTTCCGATGTCTTGGTGGAGGCCGTGTACGACTGGTCCACCGCGGCTGCAGGCTGGTTGGCGCCATTGGAGCCAAAGTTGTCGCTGCCGGCGAAAGCGCTACCCGAGATGGCCAGAACGGCTGCGGTAGCAAGAATGATCTTCTTCATTTCAAGTCTCCTGAATTTTTGGATTTCGCCAGGGCGGCGGGCGAGCCCGCCGTCAACTGGTGATTCGGCTGTTAGTGGTTGCCGAAGAGGTTGCGGTCGCTGCCCTGAGCAGGCGTCTGAGCAGCCGGTTCCGACTTCTTGATCGAAGCGGTGTACGAGCTGTCGACAGCAGTGGCTGCGGGGACGTTCGAACCGTAGTGGTCGCTACCATTAGCGAAGGCGCTGCCGGAAATGGCCAGAAGGGCGGCGGCAGTGAGAATGATCTTTTTCATTTTATG
>NZ_RZQG01001492.1:0-851 GCF_003998635.1 Mesorhizobium sp. M7D.F.Ca.US.004.03.1.1 | reverse complement strand
GTGGTCGAGTGTCGCGGTTTTTCGGCAGCGGAGGAAACGCTTGGGGTCGGCCGCTCCACAATTAGCAAGCACGTCGCGGATCTCGAAGCTCGCCTGTCGATTCGTCTTTGTGAAAGAGGGCGATCTGGCTTCAGTGTTACGACGCACGGCCAAACCGTGTACGAGGCGACCATCGAACTCTTGGACTCTCTCGACCATTTCCGATCGCAGATTTCGGTAGCCAAGGGGAGGCTTTCGGGATCGATAAACCTTTGGGTGATGGACAGCACGCAATTTGAAACGGGCAATTCACTCGCCAAGGCCATTGCCGCGTTCAAACAACGCGCTGGGGATGTCGTTCTCAACATCAACACGGCCGATCCTGAAGCCGTCGAGGAAGCGATCATCAATCGTCAGGCGAATGTCGGCCTCACTATTGGAAACACCGATGTGCAGGGGTTGACGTACCGGGCGGTCGGCTCGGAAACAACATCTCTTTACGCGTCTGCCAATCATCCGATCAACAAGCAAGCCTCTCATGGTCGCATAGAGGACGCTGAGCTCGCGAAATATGATTTCGTCACTCGTGGCTATTTGCGTAGCGAGCCGACCTTAAAAGGGCGCCGTTGGAAATCGACTGCGGTGGCCTTCCATGTGGAAGCCAATTTGCAACTCGTTTTGAGCGGACAGTATCTGGGCGTGATCCCAGATCACATCGCGCTCCCCTGGGTGGAGGCTGGCGACTTGGTGAAGCTGCCTGTACCAGAGGCGCAAAGCACGACAGCGATCTTCGCGGTCTTCCGGACAAAATCGAAAAGCCTACCGGTTGTCACGGCAATGGTTGAGGACATCGCAAACGCATACCGCCTGAC
>NZ_RZQG01001491.1:0-852 GCF_003998635.1 Mesorhizobium sp. M7D.F.Ca.US.004.03.1.1 | reverse complement strand
GTGATGGAGAACGTCATGTGCGCGCCGATGCTGGTCAAGGGCGTCAGCCGACGCGACGCTGCGGGGCAGGCCGAGCAGCTTCTGGATCGCATTGGCCTGGCGCAACGACGCAATCACTATCCGTTCCAGCTTTCAGGAGGCCAGCAGCAACGCGTCGCTATCGTGCGGGCGCTCGCCATGCAGCCTAAGGCGATGCTGTTCGACGAAGTGACCTCAGCCCTCGACCCTGAACTGGTCGGTGAGGTGCTCGGCTTGATGGCCGAACTCGCCAACGAAGGCATGACAATGCTGATTGTGACCCATGAGATTGCCTTCGCCCGCGACGTGAGTTCTCGCACCTTGTTCTTCGACCGCGGGGTCATTGCGGAATCCGGGCCATCGAGGGACGTCCTGCGCAACCCGCAGTCCGAAAGGATGCGTCAGTTCCTAAGCCGCGTCCTGCACGAATCCTATTGAGTGAAATGATATGAGTAGCGCTCTCTCCACCTATGCCCCCGGCTTTATAAGCGCCGCCTGGATCGTCTTCTCGGTCACCATTCTGGTGATCGCCGTCAGCTGGATTTGCGGGCTCGCGGCCGCGTTGGGCAAGACCTCGCGCATCGCGCCAGTGCGATGGGTCTCGACCTTCTACATCTGGTTCATCCGCGGAACGCCGACACTGATCCAGGTCTTCATCGTCTATTTCGGCTTCCCGCAATTCGGTGTGAAGCTCTCGCCCTTCGTGGCGGGCGTGTTCGCACTGGGCGTGAATTCGGGAGCTTATGTAGCCGAGATCGTACGATCCGGCCTCTCGGCCATTCCAGCGGGGCAAACGGAATCTGCCATGGCGCTCGGCATCTCGCGCCGCAAGAC
>NZ_RZQG01001490.1:0-855 GCF_003998635.1 Mesorhizobium sp. M7D.F.Ca.US.004.03.1.1 | reverse complement strand
GCGTCTCGTGGGCTCGGGCTGAGGTGCGGGTTGCGCAGGAGCGGGTTGCGCGGGCGCGGCTTGAGCAGGGGCGGTTTGCGCCAAGGCGTTGCCGGGGAAAGGCCCGGCGATCAAAGCAGCCAGGGCGCCAACGGCGCCAAGGTCGGCGAAACGAAATGGTCGCATCATCAAGGCTCCTGCCGGTCGCCCGGCCTGCTGAGACGCTTGTCGTCGCAACAGGCGGTAAGACCTCCTATCGCCTCAGCCGAGATAGGGATAGAGCGGGAAACGATCGGTCAGCGCCACGACCTTGGCCTTGACCGCGGCTTCGACAGCGGCATTGCCCTCGTCGGAATTGGCGACCTTGAGACCATCCAGCACTTCGGCGATCAGCTTGCCGATCTCGCGGAATTCGGCCTGGCCAAAGCCGCGCGTGGTGCCGGCCGGGGTGCCGAGACGCACGCCCGAGGTGACAAAAGGCTTTTCTGGATCGAACGGGATGCCGTTCTTGTTGCAGGTGATGTTGGCGCGGCCCAGCGCTGCCTCGGCGCGCTTGCCGGTGGCGTTCTTGGGCCTGAGGTCGACCAGCATCAGATGGTTGTCGGTGCCGCCGGAGACGATGTCGAGCCCGGTTTCCTTGAGACTGGAGGCAAGCGCCTTGGCGTTGGCGGCTACGCTCTCGGCGTAGACCTTGAAGCTCGGCTTCAGCGCTTCGCCGAAAGCCACCGCCTTGGCGGCGATGACATGCATCAGTGGGCCGCCCTGCAAGCCGGGGAACACCGCCGAGTTCATCTTCTTAGCGATGTCCTCGTCATTGCACAGGATCATGCCGCCGCGCGGGCCGCGCAACGACTTGTGCGTCGTGGTGGTCACGAC
>NZ_RZQG01000148.1:0-9613 GCF_003998635.1 Mesorhizobium sp. M7D.F.Ca.US.004.03.1.1 | reverse complement strand
GCGCAGCCAAGCGGCTGGAGCTCAACCACGCCACCGTCTCGCGCCGCATCGCCGCGCTTGAGGATGCGCTGCGGACGAAGCTGTTTCGCCGGCTGACCACCGGCAGCGAGCTGACGCCGGCGGGCGAGCGCTTTCTCGATATTGCCGAGCGCATGGAGGGCGACATGATCGCCGCGCGCTCGACCGTTGCCGGCGAAGGTGACGATGTCTCCGGCACGGTGCGCATCGGCGCGCCCGACGGTTTTGGTGTCGCCTTCCTGGCCAAGCGCCTGGGCGCGCTGACCGCGCTGCACCGCGAATTGACGATCCAGCTGGTCCCGGTACCGCGCTCCTTCTCGCTGTCGCGCCGCGAGGCCGACATCGCCATCACCGTCGAACGGCCGACGGAGGGCCGGCTGGTGGCTGGCAAGCTGGTCGACTACTCGCTCGGCCTGTTTGCGTCGCGCGACTATGCTGAGGTGCATGGTTTGCCCCAAACCGCCGCCGAGCTTGGCCAGCACACACTCATCGGCTATGTGCCGGACCTCATCGTCAGCCCGTCGCTCGACTATGCGGCGGAATTCAGCGCCGACTGGCGCACCAGCTTCGCCATCTCCTCGGCGCTCGGCCAGGCCGAAGCGGTGCGCTCGGGCGCCGGCATCGGCATCCTGCACACATTCGTCGCCCGCTCGATGCCGGAACTTGTGTCCGTCGACATCGTGGCGCCGATCCGCCGCGCCTACTGGTTGGTCTATCATGAATCGGTCAGGCCGCTGCGCCGCGTCCAGATCGTCGCCAGCTTCATCACCAAGATGGTGGAACGGGAGAGGGGCCTGTTCGTCTGATGCATGTCGCCCAAAAGTGGCCTCGGTTTTGGGAGAACGACATGCATAAAACAAAGACGCTAAAGCGCATCGCATGAATCCGATCAAACGCGATGCGCTTTAGCCGTGCCGCCTTTTCCTTGCCACAAAACCGGCCAGTGTGGCATCAGGCGTGCGGTCGCCGGCCACGGAGCAGGTCGCCGGTTGGGAAATCTTTCAGAAAGCTGGCGCGGATAGATATGCGAGCCGTTCTTGCCATCCTGCCGCTGCTTTTCGTTTCCGCATGCGCCAATCCGTGGATGAAGGTCCCGGAGGCCGAACTGCCCAAACCGATCCGCAACGCCATGGCGCGGCCTTCGCCTTTCGTCTTCGGCAATTATTGCGGCCCCGGCACCCGCACCGGCGATCTGTCGGCCCGGCCGGTCAACCGCCTCGACGCGGCCTGCCAGACGCACGACGCCTGTTACATTGCCCGCCACAACCATTGTGACTGCGACGGCACCCTCGTCGCCTCGGCGAAAGCGATACGCGACGACAAGACAGCGCCGCGCAAGGTGCGCGGCGAGGCCGAACTGCTGATCGCCACCTTCGCCATTCCCGTCTGCAAGGTCTTCCCGCAGGGTTTCATGCCACCGCGCGACCCGGCGCAATTGAGCGTCCTGAAGGCCGGGGCGACCGGGTGAAGGCCCGTGCATCCATCGCCATCGTTCTATTCGGGCTGGCTGTCCTTGCCGGCTGTGCCGACGCTGGCCGCAATGCCTGCGACGTCCTGCAAGGCCAGACGGCCTGCGCGCGACCCTTGCTATCGGCCAGGACGGCCGGGTCGCAAGTCGCCGCCGCGCAGTTCTTCGGCGACGCCGGCACGAGCGACTACGAAAAACGGTTCCTGGCACTGCTCGCCCACCACCAACTCGACGCCATGGACCGCGCGAACGGCACCGGCCCTTTCGGTCACGACCGTTATGAGATCCGCAACAGCGATTTCCAGGCGACCTACCGGACACTGCAACAACTGGCCGGACCGGTTGCCGAAATACATCTGCCGCCGGCCGGCGCCAGCGGCGGCGACGGCCATTTCGACGGACGCTGGCGGATGTCGCGGCAGACGCTCTACATCGATGCGGCAGTGCGGCCTTCGACGCCCAGGATCTTCGATTTCTCCGGCCTGCAGGCGCGCAGCGTCGAGATCATGCTGCGCCAGGCAGGCAAGCAACCGACCGACATCGAGGGCACATGCGACGGCACGCTGGCGATCAGTGCCGGCGGTGGGTCACGCACAATCGCCACGGGAACGGCATTCCATTTTCGCCTGTCCGGCGAGGACGACACGGTCAGCCTGTTCCCGAGTGACGGCCTGAACCGCTGCGTGCTAAGAATCCGCTCCAGCCTTGCCCCTGCCGGCGCACCGCTCACCATCGAGCGCGAAGAGACCGCCGACCCGGCACTTGCCGCTTTCGACAGTCGCTACGAGCGTTGCACGACGCCCGATCCCACAGGCCTCGATCCGCTCAGCCGCGCCTTCTACGCCAGCCGTTGGCTGTCGCAGACCTGCGCCTTGCCGATCGGAAAGCCGCGCCTGCTGCGCAAGTCGCGCGACGGCTTCAACGCCAAGGTCGAGGCGCTGATGGGAGCGCCGCTGTCCGACAGCGCCATCGACAAGGGCGACCCGGAGCTGCCGCTCGACTTTTCCAATGCCCCAAAACTCAAGCTGATCTATTTGTCGTCGCTGGAGTTCAAGGCTGACTTCTCCGGCCGCATCATCGAACGGCTGATCCGTCATCATGCAGCGCTTGGCACCAAGGTGCGCATTCTGGTCACCGACGTGCTGGAGCGCGACAAGGACGACGCCCTGCTGCATCGGCTGGCGGCCGAATTTCCCAATGTCGAATTGCAGGAATATCGCTGGCGGGCGGACCGGGGCGCGCCGATCGACGAGCAGATTTCACAATTGCACAAGGTTCATCATATCAAGATGCTGGCGACGCTTGCCGACGATCCTGGGCGGTCACGCGCCATCATCGGTGGCCGCAACATCCATGACGGCTTCCTGTTCCACCAGCCGATCGATCTGTCGCGTGATCCCGATCTTGAGCAATATGGCAAGACCGACGGGTTCTCGCTGAACTACTATTCGAACTGGAGCGACTTCGACATCGAGTTCGCCGATCCGGCCACGGTCCAGACACTCGCCGCGCATCTTTCGACAGTGTGGCTGCGCGACGCCGACACCAATCTGGCGCGTCCTTTCTCCATTCCAGTCCGGTCCGACGGCGCCCGCCCGTCAGGCACGGCGCGGCACTTCATTTCGGTGCCCTACGAGGATGGCCATGCGCTGGAGGATTATTTCGTCGAACTGGTCGACGCCGCCCAGCACCACATCCAGATCGTCAATCCTTACCTCAACCTGACGCCCAAGCTCGCCCAGGCTGTTGACCGGGCGCTCGCCCGCGGCGTCAGGATCGACATTGTCGGCCGCATTGATCTCAAGGGCGATATCGGCGGCAGGTTCCTCACCGCGCTCAACAAGCTGTTCGTCGAGAAATATGGCGACCGCATCAACATTCGCGAGTTCAAGGCGCCGGATGTCGTGCTGCATTCCAAGATCATGATGATCGACGAAAGGCTGGTGGCCATCTCGTCTGTCAACCTCAACAACCGCAGCTTCTTCCACGACTCGGAGAACGGCATGATGGTGCTCGACCCGGCCTTCTACACCAGCATGAATCCGATCTATGACGACTATCTCGCCCACTCGAACCCGGTCGCCAGCAATGTGACGATCCCGTGGGCCTATCGGCTGCTGTTCGACGAAGACTGGGTCAGGCAAGCATTCTGACCAACGCCTACCGCAGATAGCGCTCCTGCGCGAGGTCGCGGACATCGATGTCCGGCACCCGGCTGGAGATGATGTCGGCCAGCACCTTGCCCGAGCCGCAAGCCATGGTCCAGCCGAGCGTGCCGTGCCCGGTGTTGAGATAGAGATTGGAAAGCTCGGTGCGGCCGATCAGCGGCGGACCATCCGGCGTCATCGGCCGCAGTCCGCACCAGAACGTCGCGTCCCGCATCGCGCCGGCGCCCGGAAAGAGGTCACCCACCGAGTGCTCCAGCGTGCGCCGCCGCGATTCATGCAACCTGAGGTCGAAGCCGGAAATCTCGGCCGTGCCGCCAACCCGGATGCGGTCGCCAAGCCGGGTGATCGCCACCTTGTAGGTCTCGTCCATCACCGTCGACACCGGTGCCGCAGCAGCGTCCTTGATCGGCACGGTGATCGAATAGCCCTTGACCGGATAGACCGGGATCGGCCGCTTCACCCGGCGCATGAACCCTGCCGAATAACTGCCCAGCGCCATCACATAGGCGTCGGCGGCTTTCCAGCCCTTGCTGGTGCTGAGATTGGCGATGCGGTTGCGGCTGCGGATGACACGCCAGATCGTAACGTCGTATTCGAACTTGACACCGCGCGCCACACAGAGCTCTGCCAGCCTGTCGGTGAACATCTTGCAGTCGCCGGTCTCGTCGTGCGGCAGCCTGAGGCCGCCGACGAACTTTTCGCGCACTCCGGCCAGGCCCGGCTCCGCCGCGATGCAGCCGTCCTGATCGAGGATCTCGTAAGGCACGCCATACTTCTTCAGCACCTCGACATCGCCACCGGTGCCGTCGAGCTGCTTTTGCGTGCGAAACAGTTGCAGCGTGCCCTGTGTCCGCTCGTCATAGGCGATGCCGGTCGTTTCACGCAGCGCCTTCAGCGTGTCACGGCTGTATTCGGCGAGCGGCACCATGCGCGCCTTGTTGATCGCATAGCGCTCGGCCGTGCAGTTGCGCAGCATCTTGATCAGCCATGTCCACATATGCGGATCGAAGGCCGGCCGCACCACCAGCGGCCCATGCTTCATCAGCAGCCATTTGATCGCCTTCAGCGGAATGCCGGGGCCGGCCCACGGAGAAGCGTAGCCCGGCGATATCTCGCCGGCATTGGCGAAGCTGGTTTCCAGCGCCGGGCCTTTCTGGCGGTCGAGAACCGTCACCTCGTGGCCGGCCTCGGCAAGAAAGTACGCCGTGGTCACCCCGATAACGCCACCGCCCAGCACCATGATCTTCATCGTTCACTCCTTGCCGCCGCGCGTCCTTCAGGACGCCTTGGCCGCGGCCGCATTTCCGATTTGCGCATGATCCCCGGCGAAAATCGATGCCGATTTTCGAGATCATGCACTGTTGCCCGTTCACGCCGCCGTGGGACCGGGGTCGTCATCCCCCTCTGTCTGCCGCATTCCGGCTCTCTCGCCAAGAGGCCGCCAATCGGCTGCGGCGCTGTAGACGAGGGTGAGCCGATGCGGTCGTCGCACCTCGGCTTGGGATTTCTCCCTGACGGCCCGTCGCGCGGCCTCCGGCTGGTAGAGCACGGCCGCGATCAGGATCGACTCCCGCCTGCCGTCGGCCTGTTCAATCGATGCCGTCTGGCCCTCGGCCATGCCAAGCATGCAGAGCCCCCGCCTGGTCGTGATCGACAGGCTGGAGCCGACCGGCCCGCGCACCTCGTTTTGCACCAGGGTTCGGGTCTCGGCAGGGCCGGCATCGATACGAAACACCACCCTGCTGTTCAGCGTCACGATATCGGGTCCGACCGAATCGATCGGAACGACATCGGCTTTGGAGAGCTTGTGTGCAAGCATAGGAACGATCGGATCCGCGAAAGCCCGCCGACGCTCCAGCATGATCTCGAGGACGGCGAAGTCCTTCGTCGTCAACCAGCATTTCGTACCTGTCATCACCGCCTCCATGATCAGGACCGCTGCTGGACGTAGGCCGGCGTCTCGACGGCTTCGACGATCAACGACAGTTCCCGGCCGCCACGACCGCTCCAGCACACTGTCTCCCCGATCGACGCGCCGATGAGCGCCGTCCCCATCGGCGTCAGCACTGAAATCCTGTTTTCTGTGATGTCGGCATCGCCGGGATAGACCAGTGTGATGCGCTCCCCGCCATCGCCGCGGATTGTCACCGTCGAGCCCATCCGCACCACGTTGGCCGGCATGGAAGCCGCCGCCGTGATGACGGCCCGATCCATCTCCGAAAGCAGCTCTTCGGCTGTCTCGGGCACGCGATCGAGCGACGCCCGCGCCAGGCCCGTCAGCCTGTTGTGGTCGGCATCGCTGACCAGAAGCCGGCTCGGTGGACGCAATCCTGCTGCATGTTGCATGGCAAACCTCATGAGTTGGCGCATCGAACAGATGCGCGCCTGCCGCCGTACTGACGGCGGCTTGATGAAAAGCCGTCAGCCGCGAGGGCTGTCTGGCTTGAGAATGATGATGTCAGGTAGAAATGCCCCGGTTCGGACGGACGCCAAAAGGCGACCGCGCCGGGGCTACGATCCCGCGATCGGGCAGACCCTGAACAAGATTCTGATATGGGCGAGGTTGCTCATACCCGGAGCCTTGCCGACAGGCGTCCGCTTGTCAAGCGCGGCCAAACCGCTCAACCGTAGACATAGCGCCGATGAAAGCGCGGGCCGAGGCTGGTCAGGATCTCGTAGCCGATGGTGCCGGCATGGCCGGCAGCGTCATCGACGCTTTGTGAGGGACCGAGCAGTTCGACGAGATCACCCTCGCGGAGCTTGCCGGACGGCAAGGCGGAGATGTCGAGAATGATCGAATCCATCGACACTCGCCCGAGGAAGGGCAGGCGCGCGCCCTCGAACCAGGCCGCGGACGCCGCGCGTCGGTGCCAGCCATCGGCATAGCCCAGCGAGATCGTCGCAGCAGCGAGCGGGGCCACAGTGTGGAATGTGTGGCCATAGCCGACACCAACGCCGGCCTCCAGCATGCGTGTCTGGACGACCTTGGCCTCTAGCCGTACCACCGGCAGCATCGGGTTCGACCTGGCCGGCGTCGGATTGATGCCATAGAGCGCGGCACCGGGGCGTGCGAGATCGTAGTGAAAGCGTGCCCCAAGAAAGATGCCGGACGAATTGGCGAGCGAGGCCGGCGCCGCCGGCAACATCTTGCGCAGCCCCTCGAATGCCAGTCGCTGCCGCTCATTGGCCGGATGCTCCGGCTCGTCGGCACAGGCCAGATGGCTCATCACGAAACGGATGTCGATGCCGTCGAAGGCATGCGGATCGGTGGCAACGCGCTCCACATCCCGGGGCGCCATGCCGAGCCGCGACATGCCGCTGTCGACCTGGATCGCAGCCGGCAGTTTTCGGCCGGCGCGGCGGCCCGCCGCGCGCCAGGCCGCCAATTGCCCCACGCTGTTGATGACGGCGCAAAGGTCCGCCGCCACGGCGTCTTGCTCGGCGCCAGGCGGAATGCCGTTCAACACGAAAATGGCGGGGCCCGGCCCGATCGAGCGGCGCAAGGCGACCCCTTCGCCCAGCAGCGCGACGAAGAAGATATCGCAGCCTTCGCCCAGCAGCGCCGCCGCGACCTGGCTGGCGCCAACGCCGTAACCATCAGCCTTGAGCACACCAGCGCAGCGAACATTGCCCAACCGCGCTTTCAGCCGCCGGTAGTTTTCACGGATCGCACCGAGATCGATGGTGAGGACGGCCCCAGCCGCCACTTCGCTTGTGGCGGTGACCTCCTCGGGCAGCGACCTTTTGGGGACGTCGTTCATGGCGACCCTTCCAATGCATGTCGCCCAAAAGTGACTTCGGTTTTGGGACAACGACATGCATGCAGACAAAGACTAAAAGCGCGTCGCATGAATCCGTTTCAGCGCGACGCGCTTTTGGTGGCGGATAGAGACATCAATAGGACCGCCGGGCCGGCGCGGCAACCGCGGTTGTTGTATCGCGGCTATTGCACCAGATGCCGGAACGCCGCCACCACGTCCTCATAGACATGGCGCTTGAACGGCACGACCAGGCCGGGCAAATCCTGCATAGGCCGCCATGCCCATTTGTCGAACTCGGCGGTGTGGCCGCCCGGCGGCGGATTGATCTGGATCTCGCCGACATCGCCGTGGAAGCGAAAGGCGAACCATTTCTGCGTCTGGCCGCGATACCGTCCCTTGAAGGCGATGCCGACGAGGTGGTCCGGCAAATCATAGTTGATCCAGTTGGGCGCTTCGGCCAGCAGCGAAACGCCGCGCATGCCGGTCTCTTCATAGAGCTCGCGCTCGGCCGCTTGCAACGGCTCCTCGCCCTTGTCGATACCGCCTTGCGGCATCTGCCAAAGCTGCGTCGTGCCGGCAAATTCGCTGTCCGGTTCGGCAATGCGATGCCCGACCCAGACCAGGCCCTCCGCGTTGAGGATCATCAGCCCGACACAGGGCCGATAAGGCAGCGTTTCGCGATCGACTTTCTTTGTCTTCGCCATCTGTCAATCTTCCAATCTGTTTTCCGATGGCTAGCCTTTTTGCGGGTCAATGGCCACCGCCGAAATCGGCACGATCTCAATGCCGCGCTTCTTGGCCTCGGCCGCCCAGGACGCCACCGTGTCGACGGTCAGGTCGAAAGCAGAGCCGATGCCGACGGCCGTGCCTTTGGCCCGCGCGGTCGCTTCGAGACTGTCGAGTTTCTTCAGGATTTCGCCGCGATCCTGCACCGCATCGATCGCCATGTCGCCGGAGACGAAAGGCACGCCGTCCTTCAGAGCCAGGTCCGGCGCCAGGCTGCGCGCCGACGAGCCGTCATCGATATAGGCGAGGCCGCGTTTGCCGAGCTCGGCCATGAACGGTTCCATCGCCGCCGCGTCGGCGGAAAAGCGAGCGCCCATGTAGTTCATGACGCCGGTATAGTTTGTCGTCCGCGACAGCGCCCAGTGCAGGTTCTTCAAATTCTCGTCCGTGCTCGCCGCCACCGTCAGCGTGTTGCGACCGGGGTTGACGTTCGGATAGTCGAACGGCTCGAGCGGCACCTGCATGACAACCTCATGCCCGCTTTGCCGAGCCGCCTGCATCCAGCGGCCAATGCTGTTGCCTTGCGGCGCGAAGGCCAGCGTCACTTCCGCCGGCAGCTTGGCGATGGCCGCCTGGGTGCCTGTCTGCGAAACCGAAAGCCCGCCGATGATGATCGCTACGCGCGCGCCGCGCCCGCCCGACCAGGGCCGCGCATAGACGTCGAACGGCCGTCGGCCATCGGCGGCGCGGACAGGCAAAGGCCCGGTATCGCTGGCTTCGATCAGCGCCTTGTCTGGAATATGCGCGATCTTCAGGTTCTGGCCGATGGTCGACGGGTCACGAATGACGATCGCTGCCCTGGGCGGGCCATCGCCCTCTTCCGTCTGCACATGGATGATCTGCGGCCCACCCGTCTTAGCCGGCACTTCCGGCTTCGGTGCCGCCACCGGGGCCAAAGCGGACGGCGCGACGTCAGGCTCGGCCGCCGCTGTCACTTTCGGCGTTGAAACGGCAACCTCTTGCGGCTTTCGAAACGGCTTTTCCCTGAGCGCGATCGCGCCGGAGACGCCCGCCACCACCAGCACGACCGCAGTCGCCATGATCGCACC
The DNA here is from genome assembly GCF_003998635.1 of Mesorhizobium sp. M7D.F.Ca.US.004.03.1.1. Taxonomy (NCBI): domain Bacteria; kingdom Pseudomonadati; phylum Pseudomonadota; class Alphaproteobacteria; order Hyphomicrobiales; family Phyllobacteriaceae; genus Mesorhizobium; species Mesorhizobium sp. M7D.F.Ca.US.004.03.1.1. The sequence continues at coordinate 363 of NZ_RZQG01000148.1, read as the reverse complement.
GCCGCTGACCTTGCCAGCAGCGCGCGGCGACCGGACAGCCTGTCCGAGCGGGCGTTCGATGTCCTTGCCGATATCAGCCAAGCCTAATCCCCGGGGCGCATGGCTTCGAAGCCGAAACCGCTTCGAAAAGACATGCGCGAATTCTTCCATCCTGGCGCACCCTTGGCGCCGTGTTTGAGGGCTTCGCCTTGCCCCCGAATCAAACTGCCGGAACCTTTCGGTCCCGGCAGCATCGCATTGCTTCCATCAGGCGGCCAGACCTGTTGTTGGCCACGGGCCTACTGGTTGAGAACGGCCTTTTGCGGATTGGGCGGGAAGGACGGATCGGTCTTCTGGCCGCGCAGCAGCTGCTCGGCATAGATG
>NZ_RZQG01001489.1:0-856 GCF_003998635.1 Mesorhizobium sp. M7D.F.Ca.US.004.03.1.1 | reverse complement strand
GACGACAATCCGCGCTCCGAAGTGCCGGAAACGATCCGCGCCGCCATCCTCGCGGCTGCCCCCGGTGCCATCGAGATCGGCGACCGGCGCCAGGCGATCCACGAGGCGGTCGCCATGCTGCATGCCGGCGACACGCTGATCGTGGCCGGCAAAGGTCATGAGGAGGGCCAGACGATCGGCTCCGAGACCTTGCATTTCTCCGATCATGAGGAAGTTCGCGCAGCGCTCACGGAGCGTGCCGCATGAGCTTGCTGTGGACCTCCGAGGCGCTGGTTGCCGCCATGGACGGGCGGCCTCTCGGGCCGATGCCGGAAGGCATTTCAGGCATTTCGATCGACAGCCGCAGCCTGCAGCCGGGCGACGCCTTCTTCGCCATCAAGGGCGAGGCGATGGACGGCCATGACTTCGCAACCGCCGCCATCAAGGCCGGTGCCGGCGTGCTGGTGGTGGCCGAAGGCAAGCTGCCGTCGCTCGGCCGGCTGACGGCGCCGATCATCGTCGTCGAGGATGTGCTGGCCGCGCTGGAAAAACTCGGAGTGGCCTCCCGAGAACGCTCCCAAGCCAAAATCATCGCGGTGACCGGTTCGGCCGGCAAGACGACCACCAAGGAAGCGCTGCGCCATGTGCTGCAAGCCGTCGGAAAGGTGCATGCCTCGGCGCAGTCCTTCAACAATCACTGGGGCGTGCCGCTGACTTTGGCGCGCATGCCCAATGATTGCGACTATGCCGTGTTCGAGATTGGCATGAACCATCCCGACGAGATCCGTCCGCTGGTCAAGATGGCAAGGCCGCATGTCGCCATCGTCACTATGATCGCGGCCGCCCACCTTGGCTTCTTCCGCAATCTGGACGAGAT
>NZ_RZQG01001488.1:0-860 GCF_003998635.1 Mesorhizobium sp. M7D.F.Ca.US.004.03.1.1 | reverse complement strand
GCATCGCCCACGCCGATGTCATAACGGACATAGCCGCCGATGCGCAGGCAGGTTTCGGTGCCGGGGATGTAGAAGTAGCCAGCGCCGTAGACGTCGCAGATCTTGACGTATTCAGCGGGTTCCGGCTCGGCGACGACGACGGCGTCGGCGGCGCGCGCACCGGAAACTGCGATCAGGGCCGCAGCGGAGCCGAGGAGAAGGCTCTTAATGTTCATTTTCTGACCTCCAGTCAGAATCGAACGAAATCGCGTTGATTTCAGCGTATTTTGGCGTCGAAACGCGCGGCGCCGATAGCGAGATACCTAGCTATCTGTCTGTTCTAACGGGGTAATTTTTGAGATGCCGCCAACGGTGCGGGCAAAAATGGCGGAGAGGATGGGATTCGAACCCACGAGAAGCTTTTGACCTCTACTCCCTTAGCAGGGGAGCGCCTTCGACCACTCGGCCACCTCTCCGTTGCGCCGCTGGATAAAGAAAAGCGCCGGCACAATCAACAAGCCCCAATCATTATCTCGGAAAAAGAAGCCATTATATGGAAAAATAACAACGCACCGAAGCGTGGCTTTCCACGGATGCGGCGGTTCTGCGGCAGTTTCCTGGCTAGCGACTCGGGGCATGGCCATGATTCCGTCGGCCGATCGCCGGATTCGGCGGCAAACAAGGAGTTGCGGACGGGTAGATGGTTAACGAGAGCTTTCTGAGTGAGGCCAAATCGTGTCATTTGTGCAACAACGCCGGGGGATAGCAGCCGAACAGCCCTTTCGCCGGTACGATCGTGGTTGAACGCCGCCGGCTCATGGGTAATGTCGATTTCGAAGGAGCGGCGCGGTGCGCATCTTTTTCGGTAGTGGGGATGGGGC
>NZ_RZQG01001487.1:0-865 GCF_003998635.1 Mesorhizobium sp. M7D.F.Ca.US.004.03.1.1 | reverse complement strand
TGCAGGAAGTAGGTCCGAAGTGGTGGATCGTAGCCGATGACAGCGTCTGGATCCGAGCGGCCCTGTCCGATGACGGTGCCAGTGACAGTGATGGTGTAGCGGCTCATTGCAACCTCCTTTTGCGGTGGGGAGCCGGCCCCTTCCGGGGCCGGCCACCGATGCCTCACTGGGGGTTGTTCCAGAGGATGACCTTCTTGTTTTCCTCGCCACCCGGGGCGGGCGCGAGGTTGCCGAAGATCACGCCGATCTCGGGGGCTTCCAGCTTGACCGAGAGGTATTCCTCGCCCGAACGCTGGGAGATGCGGTGCCAGCCGGCTCCGATCTCGAAGCCCGTGCGCTTGTTGACGATCCGGTAGTCGGGCGCGTCCTCGCGCGACTTGTTGGTGTTCGGGATGAGGGTGATCGGAGCGTTGACCCGGAGCGTGGCAAAGACGCCTTCCATCGAGCCGTCGGCCTTGGTGGTGAGGTTTGCGATCGTGGTGGCCATGGTAGTTCTCCTTCGGTTGCATCGGGACCATTCCCGATGGCGCCAAAGGAGAGGGCCGTCCTGCTGCGGTCATCTCGGCGAAAATTCTGGAAAATTCTATTTGCCGAAAAATAGCGGGCAGGCCCTTCGCCTGCCCGCAGACAAAAAACAGAAATCGAATTTTCCTGAATATTCGCCGAGTGTACCCCCAACGGGGGTTGACCGCACAAAGCAGGCGGTCGTCTACAAAGGCGACATGAAACGGGAATGGCCCCGGATGGGACCGGAGGAAAAGAACTCAGGCCGCCATCGCTTGGCCACCCATGCAACGCTGCCGGATCGCCGGTGCAGACTGCAGCCTCTCTGGTCATGTCGTCTGCGTCGTCAACCTCCAACAGC
>NZ_RZQG01001486.1:0-867 GCF_003998635.1 Mesorhizobium sp. M7D.F.Ca.US.004.03.1.1 | reverse complement strand
GGCCTGGCTGGCGCAATCCGGCCAGCAAATTTCGCGTGGCAAACGTGGCGGGGCGAAAACAACTGTGTTAATGGCGCCGCGTGCAGGTTGCCCAAAAGTGTACAGCGGTTTGGGCAACGACATGCATAAACAAAATTGCCCCCGAACCCCGAGGATTCCAGGCTATGGCAACAGCAGCGGCAGTGTCGAACAAATTCGAATCCTTCTTCGAAACCACGCTGGCTGACGCCGATCCGGAGATTTTCGGCGCCATCCGCAACGAACTCGGTCGTCAGCGTCACGAGATCGAGCTGATCGCCTCGGAAAACATTGTTTCCCGCGCCGTGCTTGAAGCGCAGGGCTCGATCATGACCAACAAATACGCCGAGGGCTATCCGGGCAAGCGTTACTATGGCGGCTGCCAGTTCGTCGACGTGGCCGAGGAACTGGCCATCGAGCGGGCAAAGAAGCTGTTCGGCTGCAACTTCGCCAACGTCCAGCCGAATTCCGGCAGCCAGATGAACCAGGCAGTGTTCCTGGCGCTCTTGCAGCCAGGCGATACTTTCATGGGCCTCGACCTAAATTCCGGCGGCCATCTGACCCACGGTTCGCCGGTCAACATGAGTGGCAAATGGTTCAAGGTCGTCTCCTATGGCGTGCGCCAGGACGACCATCTGCTCGACATGGACGCCATCGAGAAGACCGCGCATGAGACCAAGCCGAAGCTGATCCTGGCCGGCGGCACCGCCTATTCGCGCGTCTGGGACTGGAAGCGTTTTCGCGAGATCGCCGATGCGGTCGGCGCCTACCTGATGGTCGACATGGCGCACATCGCTGGCCTGGTCGCCGGCGGCGTGCATCCGTCACCGCTGCCGCACGCCCATGTCG
>NZ_RZQG01001485.1:0-872 GCF_003998635.1 Mesorhizobium sp. M7D.F.Ca.US.004.03.1.1 | reverse complement strand
CTGGTCAACCGGCCGAAGACGGCGGCCTATCGCGCGCCCTCGGCGCCGATGGCGGCGTTCGCGGTGGAAAGCGCCGTCGACGAGCTGGCCAAGATGATCGGCATGGACCCGGTCGACTTCCGCATCAGGAACGCCGCGCAGGAAGGCACAAGGTCCTCCTACGGCCCGGTCTACGGCCCGATCGGCATCGGCCCGACGCTCGAGGCGGTGAAGAGCCATCCGCACATGAAGGCCCCGCTCGGCAAGAACCAGGGCCGCGGCATGGCTTGCGGCTTCTGGTTCAACTTCGGCGGCCAGACCTGCACCGACCTCAACATCGGCATGGACGGCTCGGTCTCGCTTGCCGTCGGCACCGTGGACGTCGGTGGCTCTCGCGCGTCGCTGTCGCTGGTGGCGGCGGAGGAACTCGGCATTGCCTATGAGCAGGTCAAGGCGATCGTCGCCGACACCTCCAGCCTCGGCTACAACGACATGACGGACGGCAGCCGCGGCACCTTCTCGTCCTCCATGGCAACGATCTCGGCCGCCCGCAACGCGATCAAGATCCTGCGCGAGCGTGCCGCGCAGATGTGGGATATTTCCGTCGACGACGTGGTCTGGGAAAAGGGCCACGCGATCGCCAAGGGCGAGAAGCACGGCAATCTCGGCAAGCTGTCGCTGAAGGAGATCGCGGTGGAATCGGGCAAGACCGGCGGACCGATCGCCGGCCACAGCGAGCTCGTCGCCGATGGCGCCGGCGTCTCCTTCGCCACCCATATCTGCGATATCGAGGTCGATCCCGAGACCGGCGCCACCAGGGTCATCCGCTACACGGTCGTGCAGGATGCCGGCAAGGCGGTGCACCCGACCTATGTCGAGGGACAGTCCCAGGG
>NZ_RZQG01001484.1:0-873 GCF_003998635.1 Mesorhizobium sp. M7D.F.Ca.US.004.03.1.1 | reverse complement strand
TTGTCGATCAGCCTGGTCTTGCCGAGCCATGCGGCCGCGAGCAGGCGCCCTGCGCGGTCTTGACGCCAAGGTGCCAGCGTCAGGCTTTCGCGGGCCTCGACATAGTCGACTTTCTGGAAGCCGGCAGCGACGAGGGCGCGGCGGGCCTCTTCGGTTGCGTCGCTCTGGTCGGCGCCTGCCGCCAGGGCCACTGCCGTGTTGCGCAATATCACGTTGAGCTGGCGGGCGATCGTCAGTTCGGCCTCACTGAGATAGGCATTGCGTGACGACATGGCGAGACCATGCGCGTCGCGTATCGTCGGCGCGCCGATGATGTCGACGGGCAGGTCGAGGTCGCGGCAGAGCTGCCTGACGACGCAAAGCTGCTGGTAGTCCTTCTCGCCAAAGACCGCACAGTCGGGCGTTGCCTGCAGGAGGAGCTTTGCCACCACGGTGGCGACGCCGTCGAAAAAGGTCGGCCGAAAGTCCGATTCGAGCCCGGCTGAGGGGCCGCCGACCGAGATTTTTGTAGCGAAGCCGGCAGGATACATCTCGCCAACCGTCGGTGTGAAGGCAAGGTCGGCTTTTGCCACGCCCAGCCGGTCGAGGTCGCGGGCGAGCTGGCGCGGGTATTTGTCGAGGTCTTCGGTCGGCGCGAACTGCGTCGGGTTGACGAAGATCGACACGACGCAGCGATCGGCCCTTTCGAGCGCGATCCTGACCAGCGAGATGTGCCCGTCATGCAATGCGCCCATGGTCGGCACCATGGCGACACGAAGGCCATCGCGCCGCCAGTCACGGATTTGCGCGCGAAGTGCGGCAACGCTGTCGACGACGACGGGCTGGCTCATGCGTCATCCCTGCTCTTTGTCGCCGAAAAGACATGGCCGGGAC
>NZ_RZQG01001483.1:0-874 GCF_003998635.1 Mesorhizobium sp. M7D.F.Ca.US.004.03.1.1 | reverse complement strand
GTTTTGCCGCACCGTCAACTGATTGAAGATGCCGCGGCCCTGCGGCACATGCGCGATGCCCGCCCGCGCGCGGCGGAAGGCGGGTGCGTTCGTGAGGTCCTGGTCGCCGAGAACCACAGCACCGCCGCTCGCCCGCAAGCCGCCGGCGATGACGCGCAGCAGCGTCGTCTTGCCGGCGCCGTTGCGGCCAAGCAGGCCGACGACTTCGCCCGGCGCGACACTGAGGTCTATACCGTTCAGCACCGGGAGCAGGCCGTAGCCGGCCGAGACCGCGATCGTCCGCAGCATGGTCAGCGCCTCCCCAAATAGACGTCGCGGACCATCTCGTCGGCCTCGATGTCGTGGAAAGGACCACTGCGCAGCCGGCGTCCCTGATGCAGCACCAGCGTCTCGCAATTCAGCGCCCGCACGAAACGGATGTCGTGTTCGACCGCGACGATCGAGAATTCGCCCTTCAGCCGCAGCAGCATCTCGGCCGTTGCCAGCGTCTCCTGCGGCGTCATGCCGGCGGTCGGCTCGTCGAGCAGCAGCAGCCGTGGCTCGATCGCCAGCGCCATGCCGATCTCCAGCCATTGCTTCTGGCCATGCGCGAGTTCGCCAGCCAGCGTCGCGGCACGATTGGTGAGCGCGACCAGCTCCAGCAGCTCGCCGACCGGCCGGGCCGGTGACGGCACGCCCCACCGCGCCACCTTCAGATTGTCTTCCACCGACAGGCTGGAGAAGACCGATGGGATCTGGAATTTTCGCGCGATACCGAGCCGGGCGATGCGATGCAGCGGCAAGCCGGCGATGTCGCGGCCGAGGAAGCGCACGCTGCCGCTGGTCGGGCGCAGCGTGCCAGTCAGCACGTTGAGGAAGGTGCTCTTGCCTGCGC
>NZ_RZQG01001482.1:0-877 GCF_003998635.1 Mesorhizobium sp. M7D.F.Ca.US.004.03.1.1 | reverse complement strand
GCACCTGACCGTCGATCTGGTTGTCGAGCGCGTCGATCTCGCGATAGAGCGCTGGCAAGGCAAACCCGTCGCGCACCACCGCGAAGGTACGCACGACGTCGGCGGCGGTGCGCCCCGTGGCTTCCTGCAACCGGTTGACGAAGGATGGGCCGCCGCGATTGACGAGATCGTTGGCGACGACCCGCGTGATGATCTCGCGGCGCAGCCTGTGGCCATGGATCTCGGCGGCGTATTTCTTCGCCATCCGGTCGGGAAAATAGCCCATCAGGTCGCGGTCGAAATGCGCGTCGTCCGGTACGTCGCTGGCGACGATGTCGGAAAACAGCACGATCTTGGCATAGGCGAGCAACACGCCGAGCTCGGCTCTGGTCAGCGGCTCGCCCCGCGCTTCGCGCTCGGCAAGTGCTGCCGGCGACGGCAGCGTCTCCACCGCACGGTCGAGCAGGCCGCGCGCCTCCAGCGCCGTCATGAACCGGCTTTGATGCGCGATGTCGGCGAGGCCGCGCTTGCGGGCGATCGAAAGCGCCAGCGTCTGCTGGTAGTTGTTGGAGAGCACCAGCGAACCGACCTCCTCGGTCATCTCGGCCAGAAGCTTGTTGCGTGCCGGGCGCGTCAACGACCCCTTGAGCATGGCGGACGCCAGCGCGATCTTGATGTTGACCTCGACGTCGGAGCAGTTGACGCCGCCCGAATTGTCGATGGCGTCGGAGTTGCAGCGGCCGCCATTCATGCCGAACTCGATGCGTGCCCGCTGCGTGACGCCGAGATTGGCGCCCTCGCCGATGACCTTGGCGCGCACGTCGAGCGCGGTGATGCGGATGGCATCGTTGGCGCGGTCGCCGACTTCGGCGTTGGTCTCGGTGGATGCCTGCAAATA
>NZ_RZQG01001481.1:0-879 GCF_003998635.1 Mesorhizobium sp. M7D.F.Ca.US.004.03.1.1 | reverse complement strand
CCGCTTCACTGCTTTCTTCTCATGCCATGGAGAACCCGGTGGCCACCTCGGCGCAAGCAACCGCCCTTGCCTGTCTCGACGGCATCCAGCCGTTGCTGTCCGCGTGGACACGCACCATCTTCGATTTCGGCGAGACGGCGTGGCGCGAGTATCAATCCGCCGCCTGGTATGTTGAGCGGCTGAAGCGCGAAGGCTTTTCCGTCGAGGAAGGGTCCGGCGGCATGCCGACCGCCTTCTGCGCGCATTGGACCAACGGCCCCGGCCCGACCATCGGCATGTACGCCGAGTACGACGCGGTGCCGGGCAATTGCCAGGATGCGGTTACGGTCGAGCGCCCGCGCCCAGGCCTCTCCGAACATGCCGGTGGTCATACCGACCCGCATTCCGGGCTGGGCATTTCAAGCCTCGGCGGGCTGCTGGCGACCAAGGCGGCGATGCAGCACCACGGCATATCAGGCACACTGCGCTTCACCGGCGAGCCGGCGGAAAAGGTGCGTGGGTCAAAGCCGATCCATGCCGCCAAGGGCTATTATGACGGCCTTGCCGGTATGATCTCCTTCCATCCCTTCTACATGCTGCCGCTCTGCAACACGGCGCGCTGGGACACGCATTGCGGCGCGGCTTACGCGATGATCTATCGCTTCATCTGCGACCAACCGGAGCGCTGGGCGCGGGCGGCGGGTGCAGCACCCATTCCGCAAGCGCATTCGGCGGCGCGCGCGCCCGGTGCCAACGACGCACTGTTGATGATGTACATGGCCTCCAAGGCTCTGCGCGATTCCATGCTGCCGCACCAGGGCGGCTGGTCAATCAGCGAGGCGATCCTGACGGCCGGCCAGGCGACCGCCGACAACCTGCCGGCGGGGCTGGCCGAGATCC
>NZ_RZQG01001480.1:0-880 GCF_003998635.1 Mesorhizobium sp. M7D.F.Ca.US.004.03.1.1 | reverse complement strand
GGTGGCGCATAACCTGGTGAACTCAGACGACCTCGTTGTCGCCAGCCTGCCGGCCGTCGAAGGGCCAGCACCGCCGCTGGCCCTTCGACGGCCGGCAGCGTCGCCGATCGCACCATCGAACAGCTCGAACGCCTCGCTGAGAATAACCCGTTGCTGACGATCGACCTTGCCAGAGCCTTTGCCGGCGCCGATGTCATGACCGAAGCGCGTGCCTTCGCCCAGCGGCATTTGCCCGGCGCGATGATCGCGATTGCCACGACCGCGCCGCAAGCGACGGTCGAAACGCTGCAGCAGGCGCACGGTCGCGAGGCGGTGGCGGCAAAGGCGGAAGAGATACTGGCCAGGATTGCAGAGATTCTGGTGCGCCAACTCGGCGTACGCCGGCTCGTCGTCGCCGGCGGCGAGACCGCCGGTTCGGTGGTCAAGGCGCTCGGCATCGACCGGATCGCCATGGGCGCCTATGAGGGGCCGGGACTGTCGCGCGCCATCGCCCACCTCCCCGGCCTGCCCGCTGATCCCCTGGCGCTGATGCTGAAATCGGGAAAGCTCGGTGGCCCCGATATCTTCACCGACGTTCTGCAAGACATGACACGGCCGAGCGCCATCGCACCGGCAATCGACACATGGCCCCCGGCAAGGAGAGCATCGTGATGAATCTCGAAATCGAGCGCACGAGCCTTATCACCGCGACGCAGACGCTAGACGCCAGCGGGATGAATGTCGGCACCACCGGCAACATCAGCGTGCGCATGGCAGGCGGCATGCTGATCACGCCGACGGGCATAGCCACAAGCGCCTTGCGGCCAGAGCAGATGGTGGCGATGCAGCTTGATGGATCCTGGGACGGCGCATTCCGGCCGTCGAGCGAATGGGAGATGCA
>NZ_RZQG01000147.1:0-9644 GCF_003998635.1 Mesorhizobium sp. M7D.F.Ca.US.004.03.1.1 | reverse complement strand
GACGGCGCTACGCTCGCCACCTACGACAAGATCCACATGTTCGACGTCGATCTCGATAATGGCGAGTCGTGGCGTGAATCCGCCGCCTATGAACCGGGCGCCGAGGCCGTCGTCACCGAGATCGAGGGTGCAAAGCTTGGCTTCGCCGTTTGCTACGATCTGCGCTTTCCGCAACTGTTCCGCGCCGAGGCACTGGCCGGCGCAGATCTGCTTTCGGTGCCGGCCGCCTTCACCCGCCAGACGGGCGAGGCGCACTGGCACGTGCTGCTCAGGGCGCGCGCCATCGAGAACGGCGCCTATGTCGTCGCCGCCGCGCAAGGCGGCCTGCATGAGGACGGCCGCGAGACCTACGGTCATTCGCTGATCGTCGATCCGTGGGGCCGTATCATCGCGGAAGCCGCGCATGACGAGCCGGCGGTGATCGTCGCCGAGATCGACTCGGCGCAGTCGCTTGCCGCGCGCAAGAAGATTCCAAACCTCAAAAATGCGCGAGATTTTGCCGTCAATGCCGGCTTGGGCGAGGCGCCGCGGCTCAGGGGTGCAGCCTCTTGATCCGTTTTGCCCTGATCTGCGAGCACGAGCACGAATTCGAAGGCTGGTTCCGCAGCAATGACGATTTCGACACTCAGAAGAAGCGTGGCTTTGTCGACTGTCCGACCTGCGGCTCGCACAAGGTGCAGAAAGCGCTGATGGCGCCGGCGGTCTCCACGGCGCGCAAGCAGGAAACGATAGCGCTCGCCATGGGAGAGGCGCAGAAGCAGGCTTTGGCGCAGCTGAAGGCGATGGCCGAGAAGGTGCGCGAGAATGCCGACTATGTCGGCGACAAGTTCGCCGAGGAAGCGCGCAAGATCCATTTCGGCGAAACCGACCCGCGCGGCATCTATGGCGAGGCGACGCTGGAAGAGGCCAAGAGCCTGGCCGAGGACGGCGTCGAGTTCATGCCGATCCCGGTGTTCCCGGACGACCGCAATTGACCGGCTAGCTCACGCTGCCGATCAATTTCTCAAGCAGCCGAGCGAGCGTTTCTCGTTCGGCCTGCGTCAGGCTGGAAAGAACCTCGTGTTCGTTGGCCACATGGGCGCTAACAGCCTCGTCAATTAGCGTCAGGCCCTTTTCAGTCAGCCTCACGACAATGCCGCGACGATCGTTGGGGTGCGGCCCGCGCAGGATCAATCCGGACGTTTCCAGCCGGTCGAGCCTGTTGGTCATGGCGCCTGAGGTCACCATCGTCGCCTCATAGAGCGCGGTCGGCGTCAGCGCGTAGGGTGAACCCGAGCGGCGCAGCGTCGCCAGAACATCGAACTCTCCCGACTGCAATCCATAGCGGGCAAACAACGGCGCCAGGCGCTCGCGGGCGATCAGCGAGGAGGCCTCGTTCAGCCGCCCGAGCACGGCCATCGGCGAGACGTCCAGATCGGGCCGCTCCCGCTTCCATTGCTCGATCGCTCTTGCTGCTCTATCCAACTGTCTCATCATCATATATCTTGACGTTAAGAATCTTTCCATTATCTTACCTCAAGATACAATGCCGGCCAAGGGCCGCGGCGACAGGGTTCAATCATGAAATTTCTCTGGGATTCGGCGCTCGGCCTGCTGGTCGTCACCGGCGGCCTGCTCGGCCTGACACTGCCGTTCGGCAAGCTCGCCACGGCTGCCGGCGTGCCGGCCATGGTCTGGGCCTTCGTCATCTCGCTTGGCGCCGGCGGCGTCTTGCTGTGCGTGCTCTTGGCTCGCGGTCAGCGCGTCCGGCTCACCGCGCACAAATTGCGCTATTTCTTCGTCACCGCGGCGGTGTCCTATGCCGTCCCCAATCTGCTGATGTTCTCGGCCATCCCGCATCTGGGCGCCGGCTACACCGGCATCATGTTCACGCTGTCGCCTGTCATCACGCTGGTGTTCTCGATCCTGTTGCGTGTCCGGCGCCCCAACATGCTAGGCATTGTCGGCATCGCCGTCGGCTTTGTCGGCGCCGTCATGGTGGCGGTGACGCGCGGCGAGGCCGGCCAGCCGGCCGATCTGTTCTGGGTGGTGATGGGGCTGCTCATCCCGGTCAGCCTTGCCGCCGGCAACATTTACCGCACGGTCGACTGGCCGGAAGGCACCGGCCCGATCGAGCTTGCCGTCGGCAGCCATTTGGCGTCGGCGGCGATGCTGCTTGTCGGCATTCTCGCCCTGTTCGGCGTCAAGGCCTTCGCTTCACTCGGCGGCGTGCCGCTGGTCGTCGTCGCGCAGGTTGCGTCGGCATCGGCGATGTTCGCCTTCTTCTTCCGGCTGCAGGCGGTTGGCGGCCCGGTCTATCTCAGCCAGATCGGCTATGTGGCGGCGGCCGTCGGCCTGTTTGCCGGCACGATCTTCCTTGGCGAGCACTATCAGCTGCTGACCTGGGCAGGCGCGGTCATCATCACCGCTGGCGTGTTCATCACCACCATGGCGCAAAGTCAGCCCAGCAGGAAGGCGCAAAGCCAGGCGGCGTGAGCGCGCTTGCGCCTCAGCCGGCGCTGGTTTCGTTCTCTTCGCCACCGGGTTCGCGGTCCGCAACGCCGACTTCCTGTTCACGCCGGCCATCGATCTGTCACGCTCCAGGGACGAGATCGTTTCACGGAAACGCCAAACCGCTCGAGTTTTTTGTTTTGTCGCAATTCCCAAGGGAAAGCGCTATGCGCTTTTCCCGGGAAAACCGTGTCACACTTTTCCTGGAATTGCTTTTGGAGCACGCCATGACCGAAGCAAAGGTTCCAGAGGGAACTCCTGTCGATGGCGCGGACTTTCGGGCCGCGATGCGGCTGATCGTCGGCAATGTCAGCGTCATCACCGCTGGCACCGGAGGATCGCTCAGGCCTGGTGGTCATTTCGGTCGTCTCGCTGTCGGCCGAACCGCCTAAGGTGATTGCCTGTGTCAACCGGTCGTCGTCGACCTGGCCGGTGATCGAACGTTACCGGCATTTCGGCGTCAACTCGCTTGGCCCCCAGCATCAAAGGGTGGCCGAGCGGTTCTCCGGTTTCGGCGGCATCAAGAGCAAGGACCGCTATGAGGGCGCCGAATGGATGACGCTCAAGACCGGAGCTTTGTTGCTTTCGGATGCGGTGGCCGCCCTCGACTGCAGCCTCGACGAGATGATCGATCGCGGCACGCATTCGATCGTCATTGGCTCGGTCGAGGCCGTGCGCACCCACGATGCCGGCCACACCCTGGAGCTAATTCCAAGAGAAGTACGGTTGATCAGACCGAGCCTTTTTCCGCCAGGACCATGTAGTTGACGTCCATGTCCTTCGACCGCGCCCAGCGGTCGGCAAGCGGGTTGTAGGTGACGCCGGTGCGGTCGATGATGGTCAGGCCGGCGCCGCCAAGCGCCTTTTCGAGCTCTTCCGGGCGCACCAGCTTGCCGAACTGGTGGGTGCCACGCGGCAGCCAGCGCAGCACATATTCGGCGCCGATGATGGCCAACCCGAGCGCCTTCAGCGTGCGGTTGATGGTGGCCACGAACATGATGCCGCCAGGCCGGACCATCTCGCCGCATTTGGCGACGAACAGGTCGATGTCGGCGACATGCTCGACCACTTCCATGTTGAGGATGACGTCGAATTTTTCGCCGGCGTCGGCAAGGTCCTCGGCTGTCGTGGCGCGATAATCGACGCTGACATTGCCCTCGGCCGCGTGCAGCTTCGCGACTTCGATGTTTGTTTCGGAAGCATCCGCGCCCACAACTTCGGCGCCAAGCCGCGCCATCGGCTCGCACAAAAGGCCGCCGCCGCAGCCGATGTCGAGGATGCGCAGGCCCTCGAAAGGCCTTGCAGCGCGTGGATCGCGGCCGAAGCGCGCCGCTATCTGGTCGCGGATATAGGACAGCCGGACCGGATTGAATTTGTGCAGGGGACGGAACTTGCCGTTCGGGTTCCACCATTCGGCGGCAAGGGCGGAAAAGCGTTCCACTTCTCCGGCATCGATCGTCGATCGTCGGGGCTCTGGCATCGGTTGGTCTCCTCGAGCGCTAGGAAGTCGGGTGTGGGGCCGCGAATGTCAAGGCAACAATTTTCGATGCTGCCAAGGGGCTGACAGAGTGGCCGACCTACTTCGTGTCCAGCACGGCGCGCAGTTTCGCCGCCAGTTGCTCGATGGTGAAGGGCTTGGCCAGGAAGTGCACGTCATGGTCAAGCACGCCGTTGTGGACCACGGCGTTCCTGGTGAAGCCGGTGGTGAAGATCACCTTCAGCTGCGGCATGCGCGCGATTGCTTCTTCCGCCAGTTTGCGGCCGTTCATCACCGGCATGACGATATCCGTGAACAGAAGCGCGATGCCCGGGGTTTCCGCCAGCTTCTGCAACGCTTCCTGGCCGCTTGCGGCATCGATGACGGCGTAGCCGAGTTCGCGCAAGGCATCGGTGGTGGAGGCACGCACGCGGGCATCGTCCTCGACGACGAGGATCGTTTCGGTGATGGGAGCGGAATTCTCGCCTCGTCCCGTCGGCACGGCTGCTTCTTCGGCGCCAAAAAAGCGCGGCAAGTAGATCTTGATTGTCGTGCCTTCGCCGGGTTCGGAATAGATCTTGACGTGGCCACCCGACTGTTTGACGAAGCCGAACACCTGGCTCAGCCCCAGGCCTGTGCCCTTGTTGACCGGCTTGGTGGTGAAAAAGGGCTCGAAGGCCTTGGCGATGATTTCGGGGGGCATGCCCGAACCGGTGTCGCTGACGGCGATCATCACATACTGGCCGGCCGCGACCTCGGCATGGGTGGCAGCATAGCTGTCGTCGAGATGGCTGTTGGCGGTCTCGATGGTCAGCTTGCCGTCACCGCCCATGGCGTCACGGGCGTTGACGGCCAGGTTGAGAATGGCGTTCTCGATCTGGCTCGGGTCGGCATGGATCTTCCACAAGCCCCCCGCTAACACGGTTTCGATGCGGATGGTTTCACCGAGCGCTCGCCGGATCAGGTCCGACATGCCGGTCAGCAGACGGTTGGCGTCGACGATTTGCGGCGCCAGTGGCTGCTGGCGCGAGAAGGCGAGCAGCCGGGCCGTCAGATTGGCGGCACGGTTCGCCGCGTCGATTGCCGCTTCGATGAATTTTGCGATGTCGTGCTCGCCACGCGCCAGCTTGCGCTGGGCAAGGTTCATGGCACTGATGATCACCGCCAGCATGTTGTTGAAGTCGTGGGCGATGCCGCCGGTGAGTTGACCGACCGCCTCCATTTTCTGCATCTGGCGGATCTGGGATTCGGCCTTTTCCCGCGTCTGGATCTCATTGCCGAGCGCGATGTTCTTGCGCACCAGCTCATCCTGGGCGACAGCCACCTCGTGGAAGCGGCGGCGCGATTCCCTGATCGTGTAGGCGCCAAGCAGGAATATCGCCAGCAGCGCCGCCAGCGAACCGATGCGCAGCCAGGCCTCGACGCGGTCGGTGTTCTCGTCGCGCGCAGCGACGGCGGCGGCGCCGATGCGTCGGATCGTATCCATGCTGGTCCGGATTTCGTCCATGACGGCCTTGCCCTGACCGCTGCGGACCAGATCCAGCGCCTTCGTCGCATTGCCATGGTCGTAAAGGGCAATCGTCTCGGCCAGTTCAGCCTGCTTTTGCGAAAGTGCGTCCTTGATATGGTTGATCTGCTGGACGACCTGGTCGTCCGGGGCAGTCATGCTGTCGATGCGTGCAAGTTGCCCCGGAATGGCGCCGACAGCCCGCCGATAGGGTTCGAGATAGGATTTCTCACCGGTCAGCAGATAGCCGCGCTGACCGCTCTCCGCGTCTTGCGCCAGCGAAAGCAGGCCGGAAAGCAATTCTTGATATTCGATTGCCTCGCGCGCGGCGCCGCGATTGGCTCTCTGGCCCTCGACCAGCATGGCACGGCTGCCGACGATCAGCGCCAACACCGCGAAGCCAATGACAAGCGGGAGTGATTGCCATCGCATGGCGCGTCGAAGACGAGCAATCATCTGTAATACCGGACCAAAAAGGAATTTCCCGCGGGCAGCATTTCGTAGGCGGTGGCGGGGTGGAACGCAATATGCCGTCTTCTTGAAGCCGGCAATCCGCCGCCAGCCTTGCGAAACCTTCATCATTTGGCTAAGGAGGCCGCGCATTCAGCGGCCGGCGTCAGCCGGCCTTCCGCTTTTCGGGATTCCTGCTTTTTGGGCTGGGGTCCGGCTTCAGTCAAAGGCATTTCGCTTCCATGGCGCGCATCGTGATGAAATTCGGCGGGACCTCCGTCGCCGACATCGCCCGCATCCGCAATGTGGCGCGTCACGTCAAACGCGAGGTCGACGCTGGCCATGAGGTGGCCGTGGTGGTTTCGGCGATGGCCGGCAAGACCAATGAACTGGTCGGCTGGACGCGCGAGGCCTCGCCGATGCACGACGCACGCGAATATGACGCGGTCGTCGCTTCCGGCGAACAGGTCACGGCCGGCCTCCTGGCGATCACCTTGCAGAACATGGGCGTGCATGCCCGTTCGTGGCAGGGCTGGCAGATCCCGATCAAGACTGACAATGCGCATGGTGCGGCGCGCATCCTCGACATCGACGGTGCCTTCCTGATCAAGCGCTTCGGCGAGGGCCAAGTGGCGGTGATCGCTGGTTTCCAGGGCATCGGTCCGGACAATCGCATCGCCACGCTCGGCCGCGGCGGCTCCGACACCAGTGCGGTAGCCATCGCCGCGGCGGTCAAGGCCGATCGTTGCGATATCTATACCGACGTCGACGGGGTCTACACCACCGATCCGCGCATCGAGCCCAAGGCGCGGCGGCTGGCCAAGATCTCGTTCGAGGAAATGCTTGAAATGGCCTCGCTCGGTGCCAAGGTTCTGCAGGTGCGTTCGGTCGAGCTTGCCATGGTGCACAGGGTGCGTACCTTCGTGCGGTCGTCCTTCGACGATCCCGATGCGCCCGGAATGGGGGATTTGCTCAATCCGCCCGGAACGCTCATTTGCGACGAGGAAGAGATCGTGGAACAGCAGGTCGTCACCGGAATTGCCTATGCCAAGGACGAAGCGCAGATTTCGCTGCGCCGCGTCGGCGACCGGCCGGGCGTCGCCGCCGGCATCTTCGGGCCGCTGGCCGAGGCCAACATCAATGTCGACATGATCGTCCAGAACATTTCCGAGGACGGCAAGTTCACCGACATGACTTTCACCGTGCCGTCGGGCGATGTCGACAAGGCGCTGGCCGTGCTTGAGCGCCTCAAGGCGTCGATCGGCTACGATGTCGTGCAGTCGGAAGCCGGCATGTCGAAGGTTTCGGTCATCGGCATCGGCATGAGGAGCCATGCCGGCGTCGCCGCCACCGCTTTCAAGGCGCTGGCCGACAAGTCGATCAACATCCGCGCCATCACAACCTCCGAGATCAAGATTTCGATCCTGATCGACGGTCCGTACACCGAACTTGCGGTTCGTACTTTGCATTCCGTCTACGGTCTGGATAAGCAGTAGCGAGAACGATTTGAGTTGTTGCGTGTGCGCCGGTCGCAGTGGAAACTGCGGCGGGCAGAATGCCCATTGGAGAAGAAGCCGCGATGCGTGATCAGGCCAGTGGCCCGCGCGTTTTGCTGAAACGGCTCCGCGAGCTCATGCAGGAGCCGCTGGAGCCGCAGGAGCGGCTTGACCGGATCGTGCGCGATATCGCCTCCAACATGGTCGCCGAAGTCTGCTCGCTCTATGTGCTGCGTGCCGATTCGGTGCTCGAACTCTACGCCACCGAAGGTCTGAACCCGAACGCCGTCCACCTTGCGCAGTTGCGACTGGGGCAAGGCCTGGTCGGCACGATCGCGGCCAGTGCGCGGCCGCTCAACCTTTCCAATGCGCAGGAACATCCGGCCTTTGCCTATCTGCCGGAGACCGGGGAAGAGATCTACAACTCCTTCCTCGGCGTGCCGGTGCTGCGGGCAGGGCGCACGCTGGGCGTTCTGGTGGTGCAGAACAAGACCATGCGCCATTACCGCGACGACGAGGTCGAGGCGCTGGAAACCACCGCAATGGTGATCGCCGAGATGATCGCCACCGGCGATCTGGCGCGGCTGACCAGGCCCGGCCTCGAGCTCGATCTGCGCCGTCCGGTCAGCTTCACCGGCCTTTCCTTCAATGACGGCGTCGGACTTGGCCATGTCGTGCTGCATGAGCCGCGCATCGTCGTCACCAATTTGTTCAACGAAGACAGCGAGGAAGAGGTCCGCCGGCTCGAAACCTCGCTCGGCTCGCTCAGGCTCTCCATCGACGACATGCTCGAACGCCGCGACGTCGCCTTCGAGGGCGAGCATCGCCAGGTGCTGGAAGCCTATCGTATGTTCGCCAACGACCGCGGCTGGGTGCGCCGGCTGGAAGAGGCGATCCGCAACGGCCTGACCGCCGAGGCTGCCGTGGAAAAGGTGCAGAGCGACATGCGCGCCCGCATGCTGCACATGACCGACCCCTATCTGCGCGAGCGGATGAGCGATTTCGACGACCTCGCCAACCGGCTGCTGCGCCAGCTGATGGGGCGCGGGCCGGAAGATGTCGCCGCATCGCTGCCGAAGGACGCCATCATCGTCGCCCGTTCGATGGGCGCCGCCGAACTGCTCGACTATCCCAGGGACAAGATGCGCGGGCTGGTGCTCGAGGATGGTGCTGCGACCAGCCACGTCGTTATCGTCGCGCGGGCCATGGGCATCCCTGTCGCCGGCCAGATGAAGGGCGCGGTTTCCATGGCGGAAAACGGCGACGCCATCATCGTCGACGGTGAAGAGGGCGTGATCCATTTGCGGCCGCAGCCCGATCTCGAAGCCGCCTATGCCGAAAAGGTGCGTTTCCGGGCTCGCCGGCAAGAAGTCTATCGCGAGCTGCGCAAGAAGCCGTCGATGACCAGGGATGGTGTCCAGGTCGACCTGTTGATGAATGCCGGGCTTGCCGTCGACCTGCCGCAGCTTGCCGAAGCGGGTGCGGCCGGCATCGGCCTGTTCCGCACCGAACTGCAGTTCATGGTCGCTTCGACATTTCCCCGTGCCGAGGCCCAGGAAAAGCTTTACCGCGACGTGCTCGAGGCAGCGCGCGGCAAGCCGGTCACCTTCCGCACCATCGATATTGGCGGCGACAAGGTGCTGCCCTATTTCAAGGGCGCGATCCAGGAAGAGAACCCGGCGCTCGGCTGGCGGGCGATCCGCCTGACGCTTGACCGACCGGGGCTGCTGCGCACCCAGATCCGCGCGCTGCTCAAGGCCAGTGGCGGGCGTGAACTCAAGCTGATGCTGCCGATGGTGACCGAGCTTGGCGAGATCGCCCAGGCGCGCGAGATCATCGACCGCGAGGTGCGGCATCTCTCGCGTTTTGCCCATCATTTGCCGACCAGCCTGAAGCTGGGGGCGATGCTTGAAGTGCCATCGCTCTTGTTCCAGCTCGATGAGCTGATGAAGGCGGTCGACTTCGTCTCGGTCGGTTCGAACGATCTGTTCCAGTTCGTCATGGCCGTCGACCGCGGCAACACGCAACTCGCCAACCGCTTCGACACGCTGTCGGCGCCGTTCCTGCGCGTCCTGAAGCAGATCGCCGATGCCGGCGTCCGCAACCACACGCCGGTGACCCTGTGCGGCGAACTCGCCGGCAAGCCGATTTCGGCTATGGCGCTGATCGGTCTCGGCTTCCGCTCGATCTCGATGTCGCCGGCCTCGATCGGCCCGGTCAAGGC
>NZ_RZQG01001479.1:0-885 GCF_003998635.1 Mesorhizobium sp. M7D.F.Ca.US.004.03.1.1 | reverse complement strand
GCCCCGACCATGGTCTGGGCGACGCGCGCGTTTCCCTTTTCCTCGGCCCGCTTGCGCAGAAGCTGCATCAGGCCTTCCATCATCAGCCGGTATTCGCGGCCAAACTTCTCCATTTCCGCAACGCTGTCGCGCCCGGGGAAATCGGCTTCCTCGACACCCATGCCGTGCAGGAATGCGGAGCGAAGCGCCATGTCCTCCAGTTGAGGCGCTGCCGGCAGGCGGGCAGGTTTGGCAGCAGCACCTGTCCGCATTGGAGGCGGGACGTCAGCCGCTTGCGCGGGCAAATCCCAGGGATTGGCGGATTGTGGTCGTTGGGCGACGCGCTGTCCGGCCGAGCCGGTGCCGTTTGCCGAACCGGGCGCCGCGGCTGATCCGAAACCAAAATCATCATTGAAATCGGACGGTTTTCCATGAGCGGGTTCGGCTCCCCGGCTGGGAGACGGCACGGGGTCGAGGCCGAAGGGGTCCGCCTGGTTCGCCGCACCGCCCGGTTCGCGGTAAGGGGCGGCATTTTTCGACACAGGCGTTGAAACCGGATCGAGGCTGAACGGGTCATCGAAAGCAGGCGAGCTGCGCTGGCCGGAGCTGGCACGCTCGAACGCACCCGGAACCGGCTGTTCGAACGGGTTCGGCAGATCCGCCGGGCGTGGCCGTCGCGGCTCTTCTTCGACCGTAGCGGAAAAGAAGTCGTCGCGGCCGATGCTTACCGGCGCCCGGGATGCCGGCGGCAGGCGTTCCGGGGCCGGCTGGCCGGTTGCGGGTGCCTGGGCGGTTGGCGCCTGCAGATCGACATAGACGACGTAGTCGCCCAGTCTCAGCCGCATGCCGCTTTGAAGGCGCGTCGACTTGCCGGCGCCAAGCGGACTGTCGGAGTCGTTTATGAAC
>NZ_RZQG01001478.1:0-885 GCF_003998635.1 Mesorhizobium sp. M7D.F.Ca.US.004.03.1.1 | reverse complement strand
GCGTCACCGGTTGAGACTTGACCCGCGCCGCGCCTGGGGCTTGATTGGCTAAAGCTCCTCGATGAAAGCGTGGCGGTCATGGCCAACGGGCTTCGATTCAAAACGGCACGGGATCTCTTCATGGCTTGTCCCGCTATTGCCCGGGACATGAGAACCCTTCCAACCGAACAGCCGTCGATCGAGTTTTGTCGCGGCCTCCTCGCCGGGCGCGTTCCCGAGGAGGCGATCACGTTCTGTGCCTACCTGCTTCCCGATCGGGCCGCGGTCTGGTGGGCGCATGAATGCCTGAGCCATCTGAGCGAGCTGCTCGATGGGACCGATCACGAGTTGCTCGCCTATGTTCGCGACTGGGTCGGTGAACCGGACAGCCCCCGCCATCGCGCTGCGGTGAGCCAGGCAGAGGCAGCGCCGCCGACAACGCCGGGCGCCTGGATTGCCCTGGCGGCGGGATGGCGTGACAATGGTTCTGTTGCCGGCGGATCTGTTGCCGGCGCAGAAGCACCATCGGCCTTGCAGCCGTTTCCTGCCGCCCATGCAGTCAATGCCGGTGTCCTGGCCGGGCTGGCGCGTGTCGCACTTGCGGACCGCTTTGCCGTTCTTTCGGCGTTTGTCGAAATGGGCATCCAGATGGCCGAGGTCGAGGCGTTGCGCCAATCGGCGGATGCTTACTTGCAGCCACCTTGAGCCCATTTGGCAAGCGCCACCTTGAAGCGGGTTCCAAGCGGATGCTGCAGGCGCAAAACAGAGGCATCGTTGGCGGCGAAATTTTTGGCCTGCTCGCACAGCCGTGCCTCGTCCCATTCATGGCACCCGTCGCAGTGCTTCCCCTCCCATACCGACTTGTCCAATCCCTCCACCGGGCTGAACAGGGGCTTGCTTCTAATC
>NZ_RZQG01001477.1:0-886 GCF_003998635.1 Mesorhizobium sp. M7D.F.Ca.US.004.03.1.1 | reverse complement strand
GGCCGTAGTTGAATTCGTGGTTGCCGAGCGTCGAGCACTCGTAGCCGAGCAGGTTCATGCCTTTCATGATCGGATGCAGGTCGCCGTCCTTCAGTCCTTTCTCATAGGCGATGTAGTCGCCCATCGGGTTGCCCTGCAGCAGGTCGCCATTGTCGATCAGCATGGAATTCACGGCTTCCTTGCGTACGGCGTCGATCAGGGAAGCCGTACGCGACAGCCCCATCGAGTCGTTCGCTTTGTCGGCGTAATAATCGTAAGGCAGCACGTTCACATGGATGTCGGTGGTTTCCATGATCCGGAGATGCGCCTGGTTACCTTGAGCGCGGGCGGAGAACGGATGCAGCATGATCAGTGCCCCTGCGGCGGCGCCCGCAAGGAGATCGCGGCGGGACACGGGATGGAGCAGTTGCGACATGTTTTCTCCTTCGACGACGTAACAGGCCCTGCCCCAAAGCGAATTTCGCTCTGAAACTCATCCAAGTCCATTCAAGAAGTTGCGCGCGCCAAACATCAGTCGATCAGCAACAGATGACGCGCGGATGAACATACGCAGCCGAAGAAGATCAGCCCTTGTCGTCGTCGCCCTGGGTGATCAGCCGCGCGCTGCGCTGGCCCGTCGCGTAGATCCATAGCCAGCTCAACGAAACCGCAAGCCGGTTGCGAAAGCCGATCAGGAAATAGATGTGAGCAATCCCCCACAGCCACCAGGCCGCCCAGCCGGTCAGCTTGATCCAGCCGAAATCGATCACCGCGGCGCGCTTGCCGATCGTGGCGAGATCGCCGTCATGCCGGTAGCGGAACGGCCGCGCGACGGTGTCGCCGGCAAGCCGCGCCTTCAAGGTGGTGGCAACATGCCGGCCCTGCTGCTTGGCGGCTGGTGCTACGC
>NZ_RZQG01001476.1:0-889 GCF_003998635.1 Mesorhizobium sp. M7D.F.Ca.US.004.03.1.1 | reverse complement strand
TTCCATGGCTGTCCCTTAGCCTGTGTGCCCAAACGCGTTTGAACGACAGAGATCGCAGGAGGGAAGCTAGGAAGCTTTGCTTGCGTGAAACTTGCCCGGTGCTAGCCGCGCCCTCGATCTGCGATAACCAGACTGATACGGAAGCGGCCGACTCACAAAAGCCATGGGAAAGACTAGCACGCAGCTCATGGTGCGCTAGTGACGCAGATGGCTGGATCGGAGAAATATTAGACTTGCGAATGATTTCGGACCGTCGGCTGAAGTCCAACGACGATTCTAGACGGTCAGGAACTTCCTGACATCAGCACGGTCCAAATCTTCCGCCGGGCCGGTATGGACGATCAGACCCCGGTCCATGATGTTGACCTCGTCGGCGAGCTCTCGGCAGAAATCGAGATACTGTTCGACCAAAAGCACCGCGATGCCGGCCTGGTCGCGCAGATAGCGGATGGCGCGGCCGATATCCTTGATGATCGACGGCTGGATGCCTTCGGTCGGCTCGTCGAGCACCAGCAGCTTCGGCCGCATCACCAATGCCCTGCCGATGGCGAGCTGCTGCTGCTGCCCTCCGGAAAGGTCGCCGCCACGGCGGCCGAGCATTTGCTTCAGCACCGGGAACAATTCGAAGACATGCGCCGGAATGTTGCGGTCGGCCCGTTTCAGCGGCGCAAAGCCCGATTCCAGGTTCTCCCGCACGGTGAGCAGCGGAAAAATCTCCCTGCCCTGTGGCACGAATGCGATGCCCGACCGGGCGCGGTCATACGCCGCGCTCCGGTCGAGCGCCTTCCCCTCGAAGGCAACGCTTCCGCTCGTCAGCCGGTGGTGGCCGACGATCGATCTCATCAAACTGGTCTTGCCGACGCCGTTGCGGCCGAGCACGCAGGTGATC
>NZ_RZQG01001475.1:0-889 GCF_003998635.1 Mesorhizobium sp. M7D.F.Ca.US.004.03.1.1 | reverse complement strand
GACGGCACCTTCATGGGCGCGCTGAATGCCGCCGGTGCCGATCGTGCGGCACGCTGGAGCGCCGAAGACGTTGCCCGGCGCATGGATTTTTCGCTGCGCTGCGCCTACGCGCATGGCACCAGGGCGCTGCGCACCCACCTCGACAGCGTCGCGCCGCAGGAGGAAATCTCTTGGCCGGTGTTCGAGGCGATGCGCGAGGCATGGCGCGGCCGCATCGAGTTGCAGGGCGCCTGCCTGCTCGGCATCGAGGGCGTTCGCGACAGGAAATGGTTCGACCGGCTGGCAAAAAGGGTTGCCGCGGCCAAGGGCGTGCTCGGTGTCGTCACCTATATGGTGCCGGATCTCGAAGAGCTGCTCGACCACGTCTTCGCGCAAGCCATCAAGCATGGCCTCGATCTCGATTTCCATGCCGACGAGACCGATGACATCGCCGCGATCTCGCTGAAGAAGATCGCCGAGGCCGCACTCTGGAACGGTTTCGAAGGAAAGATCCTCGTCGGCCATTGCTGTTCGCTGGCGCGCCAGCCTGACCTCGACGTGCTCGATACGCTGGACAAGGTGGCGAAAGCCGGGTTGGCCGTCGTCTCGCTGCCGATGTGCAATCTCTATCTGCAGGACCGGCGCGGCGACGGCACCACGCCGCGCTGGCGCGGCGTGACGCTGCTGCACGAGATGAAGGCAAGGGGCATTCCGGTTGCCGTCGCATCCGACAACACGCGTGATCCCTTCTATGCCTATGGCGATCTCGACATGCTGGAGGTCTACCGCATGGCGACGCGCATCCTGCATTTCGATCATCCGGTCGCCGACTGGCCGCAAGCCGTCACCGCGACTCCCGCCAAAGTGATGCGGCTCGACGGCTTCGGCACGCTGGCCAGCGGCGGGGGTG
>NZ_RZQG01001474.1:0-889 GCF_003998635.1 Mesorhizobium sp. M7D.F.Ca.US.004.03.1.1 | reverse complement strand
GAATTTTCGGAGCAATGGCCAGCACCGCCCCTTTCGCCAAGATGAACGGCATCGGCAACGAGATCATCGTTGCCGACATGCGTAGCCGTGCCGATCGGGTGACCGCAGCGGCAGCGATCGCCCTGAACGCCGGTGCCGCGACCAGCTTCGACCAGATCATGGCGATCCACGATGCCAGGACGCCCGGCACCGCCTTTTTCATCGACATCCTGAATTCCGATGGCTCCAAGGCGCAGGCCTGCGGCAATGGCATGCGCTGCGTTGTCCAGGCGCTTGCCGCCGAGACCGGCCAGAAGACCTTCACCTTCGAGACCGTTGCCGGCATCCTCAACGCGCGCGAACATGCCGACGGGTCGATCTCGGTCGACATGGGCACGCCGCGTTTCGGCTGGCAGGACATCCCGCTGGCCGAGGAATTCCGCGACACCCGCATGATCGAGCTGCAGATCGGCCCGATCGACGCACCCGTGCTGCACTCGCCCTCGGTTGTCTCGATGGGCAATCCGCACGCCATCTTCTGGGTCGACAACGACGTCTGGTCTTATGAACTCGACCGTTTCGGCCCGATGCTCGAGAACCACCCGATGTTTCCCGAGCGCGCCAACATAACCATCGCTCAGGTCACCTCGCCTGAAACCATGATCATCCGCACATGGGAGCGTGGCGCCGGCCTGACCAAGGCCTGCGGCTCGGCCTCCTGCGCCGCCGTGGTCGCAGCCGCCCGCACCAACCGGACCGGCCGCAGCGTCAGCCTGCTGACCCCCGGTGGCGGCACGCTGCATGTCGAATGGCGCGATGACGACCACGTCATCCTCACCGGCGCTGCCGAATGGGAATTTTCCGGCAACTTCGATCCGTCGACCGGAACATGGGCCCGCGACACCGAAAG
>NZ_RZQG01001473.1:0-893 GCF_003998635.1 Mesorhizobium sp. M7D.F.Ca.US.004.03.1.1 | reverse complement strand
GTGCAGGATTCTCTCCTGGCCATCCCCATGCGCCGGTATGGGAGAGTCGACGAATTTGCGTCGGTAGTCACGTTCCTGGCCAGCCAGATGAGCAGCTACGTCACAGGCAGCGTCATCCGAGTGGACGGCGGCATGATCAAGTCGATTTAAAACTTGGCACAGAACCGAAGTGGGTCAGCAAGCATGAAGTCGTACGATACCGTCATAAGCGGCAATGTCGTGACGCCGGAGCGTATTATCGAAAGCGGCTGGATCGCGGTTTCGGAGGGCAAGATTGCAGCGATTGGTTCAGGCTCGTGGCCGGAAGCGGGGCAATGCCACGACTATGCTGGCTGTTTGCTGCTGCCCGGCGTGATCGATGGGCAAACGCATGCCGGTAGTCAATTCGGCTTTGCGGGAATTGAGCAGACGACGCGCTCTGCTGTGGCGGGTGGCATCACCACCATCGTCGATATGCCTTATGACGAGCCCGATCCTGTCGCGACGCTCGAGGTCCTTGAGGCGAAGATCGCCGCAGTGGGCAAATATGCACATTGTGATGTGGCTCTATATGCCACTGTAACGAACGAAAGTGACCTCAACGAGGTCCCGCGCATGGTCGAAGCAGGCGCCTGCGCATTCAAGATTTCTTCGTTCGAGAATCATCCAACACGGTTTCCGCGTATTCGCAACGACAGGGCGCTTGCACTGCTGCAAAGGCTTGCCTCGACGAACCTGCCGACCGGTTTGCACAACGAAGACCAGGAGATCGTCCGTTCAACGCTCGCAGCGTTTCGCGACCGCGGCGAAACAGGCGCGGAGAACCACAACCCTAGCCGTCCCGAGGTAGCCGAGCTCGTGGCCACTGCGGCGTTCCTTGAAATGGGCCGCGCTGCCGGTGCCCATGTCCACAT
>NZ_RZQG01001472.1:0-893 GCF_003998635.1 Mesorhizobium sp. M7D.F.Ca.US.004.03.1.1 | reverse complement strand
GTTATCCGCTTCATGTGCGGGCACAAATTGCAGGGACGGATGAACTCGATCCCGGGATGCTGAAGTGCGACATTGTCGCTCATCGAGCATTCCGTCATCAACACGACGCGTGGCGGCTTTTGCCTCTCGACATAGTCGGACATGGCAGCGGTCGAACCCGAAAAGTCGGCCTCCGCTACCACTTCCGGTGGGCATTCGGGGTGAGCAAGCACTACGATGCCGGGATGTGCTTGACGCAATTCGCGAATGTCGGAGGCAGCGAAGCGCTCATGCACCTCACAATGACCTTTCCAGGCCAGGATCTCGACATTCGTCTCGGCGGCGACGTTCTTGGCCAGGTATTCGTCCGGCAGCATGATGACGCGCGGCACGCCAAGCGATTCCACCACCGCACGCGCATTACCCGAGGTGCAGCAGATATCGGACTCGGCCTTCACGGCAGCAGATGTGTTGACATAGGTGACGATCGGCACGTTCGGGATGCGCTGACGCATCAGGCGCACGTCCTCGGCGGTAATGGACTCCGCCAGCGAACAGCCTGCGTTCAGGTCGGGGATGAGGACCGTCTTCTCGGGGTTGAGCAGCTTCGCTGTTTCGGCCATGAAATGCACGCCGGCCAGCACAATGACATCGGCCTCGGTTTCGGCCGCCTTGCGGGCAAGCGCCAGGCTGTCACCGACGATGTCGGCGACACAATTGAAGATCTCAGGCGTCTGGTAGTTATGTGCCAGGATGACGGCATTGCGCTCCCGCTTCAGCGCTAGAATGGCATCGATGTCGTCAAGAAAGGTCGACCATTCGATCGTGGGAATAACCCGCCGAACGCGATCGTACAGGGAAGCGGCCGAAGGCAGGATGGCGCTCATCGAGCCTCCAGTTATAGTCTACGTGAT
>NZ_RZQG01001471.1:0-897 GCF_003998635.1 Mesorhizobium sp. M7D.F.Ca.US.004.03.1.1 | reverse complement strand
GTCTGAGAATGACCCGGACGAAAGTCCGCGGCCTTTCGGTCTGGCGGAGGAAGAGACGGTGGCACTTTCAGCGCCGGAACCGTCGGACAGCATCGAGCCCTCAATCGAGCCGGCGGCCCTGGTATCGCCGCCGAGGCTCTTGAGCCGCGCGGCGCCTCCGATGCTTGCCGGGCCGGTCACCCGCTATGGTTTTCGCGATGCCAAGCCGATCAATTTCGGCAAGGGTTCGCCCCGCCACCTTGCCGTGCACGGCGTCGACGTCTCACGCTGGCAAGGCAACGTGAACTGGGACAAGCTGCGCGTCCAGGGCGCCAACTTCGCCTACATCAAGGCGACCGACGGTGGTGATCATCTCGATCCGATGTTCATGAAGAACTGGCGCAATGCCGACGCTGCTGGCCTGAAGCGTGGCGCTTACCACTTCTTCTACTGGTGTCGCACGGCTGGCGAGCAGGCCGACTGGTTCATCCGCAATGTGCCCAGGGTCGAAGGCGCGCTGCCGCCGGTGATCGACGTCGAGTGGAACGGCGAGTCCAGTTGCAAGCGGCGGCCGTCGCGCGAAAAGGTGCTGGAGAAGATGCAGGTGTTCATGGACAAGCTGGAACGCCATTACGGCCAGCGGCCCATCATCTACACCGCGCCTGATTTCTACCGTGACAATCTCAGGGGTGAATTCCTCGATTATCCGTTCTGGGTGCGCGCCGTGGCGCGGCATCCATCCAAGGTCTATCCCGACCGCAAATGGCTGTTCTGGCAGTATTCCGGCTCCGGCCTGTCGCATGGCGTCACCGGCCGCATCGACCTCAACGTCTTCCACGGCGACGAACGGCAATGGCGCAACTGGGCCGGCGGCCGGATCTCCGTTGCCGACGCCGACTGAATCGGTCCGTCAGGCCC
>NZ_RZQG01001470.1:0-901 GCF_003998635.1 Mesorhizobium sp. M7D.F.Ca.US.004.03.1.1 | reverse complement strand
ATCCACGGCCGCACACGCGAAACCGAGGAGGCGGCCAATCGCGCCGCGGGCGAATTTGCCGATTTCCTGCGTTTCCATGTCACCGAGCGGCGCAAGAACCCCGGCGACGACCTGCTGTCGCTGCTGATCTCGGCGCAGGAGGACGGTGAGAGGCTGTCGGAGGACGAGATGGTGTCCTCTGCGATCCTGCTGCTCAATGCCGGTCATGAAGCGACGGTGCATCAGACCGGCAACGCTGTCCGCTCCATCCTTATGCAAGGCGGCGATGTCAGCCGCTTCTTCGGTTCACCAGAAGCGGCCGCGGCAACGGTCGAGGAATGCCTGCGCTTCGACGCGCCGCTGCACATGTTCACGCGCTACGCCTATCAGGAGATCGAGGTCTCGCCCGGTATCGTGGTGCAGCCGGGCCAGACGATCGGGCTGCTGCTCGGCATGGCCAACCATGACCCGCGCGCCTTCGCCGAACCGCAAGCCTTCCGGCCGGATCGCGCGGACCAGAAGAATGTATCCTTCGGCGCCGGCATCCATTTCTGCATCGGTGCACCGCTGGCCCGGCTCGAATTGCAGGTGTCGCTGAAAACCCTATTTGAGCGCCACCCAAAGCTCCATCTTGCCGAAAGGCCAAGCTTCCGCGACACTTACCACTTCCATGGGCTGGAAACGCTCGCCGTCGGCTTCTGACGATCGCGGGCCAGGGGCTGCGAGATGAGACTGTTTTCGATACGGGCGACGGTGTTCGCCCTGGCGCTGGCGTGCGCATCCCCTGACATGGCGGCCGCCCAGCAGCAGCCGGAAAACATCCCGTGGGAAAACAGCACGGCCATCGCCCAAAAAATGGCGACGGTCCTGCTGGAGCGGCAGACCGGGTCGAAAGGCCTGCCGCTGACATCGTTTGCCATCG
>NZ_RZQG01000146.1:0-9651 GCF_003998635.1 Mesorhizobium sp. M7D.F.Ca.US.004.03.1.1 | reverse complement strand
ACGCATCACTGGCCGAGCCTTGAATCGACACATGATCAATCCGGAGAACAGCTAATGAACGCAGCCATCCGTCTTCCGGTCGAGCAGGCCTATGCCGCCGAGTTGCAGGCGCTCGCACGCAATGACGACCGGCAAAGGCCTGCCGGATGGAGCCTTTCGCCAAAGGCGGTTCTGATCTATCTGCTTGGCGGCAAGGCTGACGACGGCACGCTGATAACGCCGAAATATGTCGGCCGCCGCCGGCTGATGGAAACCGCGGTGGCGACGCTCGCCACCGACCACGCGCTGCTGCTGCTCGGCGTTCCGGGCACGGCGAAATCCTGGGTATCGGAGCATCTCGCCGCAGCCATCATGGGTGACTCGACATTGATCGTGCAATGCACGGCCGGCACCGATGAGAACCAGATCCGTTATGGCTGGAACTACGCGCAGCTGCTGGCCAAGGGCCCAAGCCAGGACGCGCTGGTGCCGACTCCGCTTTACCGCGCCATGCGAGACGGCAAGCTCTGCCGCCTCGAGGAACTGACGCGCATGGGTTCGGACGTGCAGGACACGCTGATCACCGTGCTGTCCGAAAAGATGATGCCGATCCCCGAACTCAACACATCGATCTATGCGCAGCGCGGTTTCAACATCATCGCCACCGCCAACAACCGCGACAAGGGTGTCAACGAGCTGTCCTCGGCACTCAAGCGCCGCTTCAACGTCGTCGTGCTGCCCTTGCCTGAAGATATGGCCGAGGAAGTAGCGATCGTCTCTAAGCGCGTCGGCGAGATGGCCGGCGGTCTCGACCTGCCGGTACCGAAGAATGTCGGCGAGGAGATCGCCCGGGTGCTGACCATCTTCCGCGAATTGCGCTCCGGTGCGACATCAGACGGCAAGGTGACGTTGAAGACGCCATCCGGTTCGCTGTCCACGGCGGAGGCGATCGCAACGGTGGTCGGCGGCCTCAGCCAGGCGGCGTGGTTCGATAGCGGCAAGCTTGGCGCCGAAGGCCTTGCCGCCAGCCTTGTCGGCGCCATCGTGAAAGATCCGGTGCAGGACAAACTGGTACTGGAGGAATATCTGGAAACCGTGCTCAAGAAGCGGCCCGACTATGCCGGCTACTATGCGGCCCTGAACGCGGCGATCTGACGCCATGGCGCTCAGCGACGTTTCCTATTTTGGCATACGCCATCACGGGCCCGGCTCCGCCGACAGCTTGGTGCAGGCGTTGCAGGATTTGAAACCGGTCGCCGTGCTGATCGAAGGGCCGGCCGACGCCTCGGCGCTGCTGCCGCTGCTTGCCCGCGCCGAAATGCGGCCACCGGTAGCGCTGCTCTGCTATCCCGAAGATGATCCGGCTTCGACCGGTTTCTGGCCCTTCGCTGAGTTCTCGCCGGAGTATCAGGCGACGCTCTGGGCCGTCGCCAACAACGCGACAGTGCGGTTCATCGACCTGCCGTCATCAGCCCGGGCTGTGCCCATTGAGGCCGAGGGGGAAACCGATGACGATAAAACTGAAGCCAACCTAGAGGCTGACTTGGCGCCGCATTTGCGGGACCCGATCGGAACGCTGGCACAGGCCGCCGGCTATGAGGATGGCGAGAGCTGGTGGTCCGATATCATCGAGCAGAACCCGCAGCCCGGCCCCATCTTCGCTGCCATAGCCGATGCGATGACGACGCTGCGGGACGGCGAAGGTCCGCTCGCCGCATTCGAAGCAAAGCGCGAAGCGCATATGCGGCTTGAAATCGTCGCCGCGAGCAAGGAATTCGACGGTCCGATCGCTGTCGTTTGCGGAGCCTTCCATGTGCCGGCACTGCAAGCGACGCGGCCACAAAAAGAGGACCAGGCCCTGCTCAAGGGGCTTGCTCGGCGCAAGAGTATGATGACCTGGGCGCCATGGACCGGACCGCGCCTTGCGCTCGGCTTCGGCTATGGCGCCGGCGTCGTCGCACCCGGCTGGTGCAAGCATTTGTGGCAGACGCGTGGACAAGGTGACGCCTCGGTCCTGTGGCTTGCGCGCATCGCGGCAGTGCTGCGGGCCAAGGGGCACATGGTCTCGACCGCCTCGCTGATCGAAGCCGAACGGCTGGCCCGGACGCTGGCTGTGATTCGCGAGCGGCCAAAGCCCGGCTTTGAGGAACTGCGCGACGCCTCGATCGCGGCCCTGTTCAACGGCGAAGCGCTGCTGTGGGCGCTGGTCGAAGCCGAATTGCTGCTGGGCGCCGATGTCGGTGAAATTCCGCCAGACACGCCGCTGGCACCGTTGATCGAGGATCTGCAACGCAACCAGAAGGCAGCGCGGCTGAAGCCCGAGGCGCTGGAGCGCGAACTGTCGGTCGATCTACGCAGCGAGAGCGGGCTGTTTCGGTCGACCTTGCTGCACCGGCTGAATGTGCTTGGCGTGCATTGGGGCAAACTGGCCGACAGCGGCCGCAGCCGCGGCACGTTTCGCGAGCGCTGGGCACTCGCCTGGGAGCCGGAATATGCCGTGCGCCTGGTCGAGAATCTGGTCTATGGGCCGACCATCGAAAAGGCCGCCAATGGCCGGCTGATCCAGATGATCGGCGCGGCGACGTCTCTTGATGCGATGGCCGCGCTGGTCCAGGGCGCCATCACGGCAAACCTGTCGGAAGCGTCGACCGCGGGTCTGGCGACACTTGAGGAACGCGCGGCGCGCAGCAGCGAATGCCTGGAAATCCTGGCATCGGTGCCGCCGCTCGCCGACATCATCCGCTACGGCGAGGCCCGCAAGACGGAAACCGCCCGTCTCTCCGGTCTGCTGGAGCGGCTGATCGTCGAAGGTGGGATTGCACTTGCTTACGCCGCCCGCGACCTCGATGCCCAGGCTTCAACGACGCTGGTTGGCGCGATGCGCAAGGCTGATGAAGCGATCAGGCTGGTCGAACCTGAGCAGGGCGTTCTGGACGCATGGCGCAGTGGACTGGCCGCCGTGCTCGATGGATCGCGATCGACGGCGCTCGTGGCGGGCTGTGCCGCGCATCTGCTTTACGAAGCCGGCCATGTGTCTGCCGACGCCGCGGCGGCCCTGATCGCAAGGCGTCTGTCTCCGGGAACGCCGGTCGCCGAGGCGGCAGGGTTCTTCGAGGGTTTCTTCAGCACCGCCGGCCAACGGCTGATCTATGACGAGGGACTGCGCGGCGCGGTTGATGCCTGGCTCAAATCCCTCGACGAAGACGCCTTCATTGCCCATCTGCCATTGCTGCGCCGAGTGTTCTCGCATCTGGACTCGATGGAACGGCGGCGACTGATCGAAGCGGTCCTCGGCCGGGCCAGGCGCTTGCCGGCGGGGCTGACGCCGACGCCGGATGGCAGTGAAGCCTGGCGCCGGCACCTGGAACGGCTTGGGCCTTTGCTGATGAGCGAGAACGGCAATGGATGAAGAGCCCGATATCGACAAAACCGAGCCGGCTGGCGACGGACGGGAGCGCCGCTGGCGGCTGGCGATCGGTGCCGATGACGAGGCCTCGTCAGCGCTTTCCGACAACGACAAGCGGCTCTCGGCGGCTCTCGATGCGCTCTATGGGGATGGCGCAGGCGATGCCGGTGCCGATCCGCGCAAGCGGCGCGGCGGGCTCGGCCGCTCGGCGCCACGGGTGGCGCAGTGGATGGGCGATATCAGATCGTTCTTTCCCGCGCAGGTCGTGCAGATAGTCCAGAAGGATGCCTTCGAACGGCTCAACCTGAAGCAGATGCTGATGGAGCCGGAATTCCTCAAGGCGATCGAGGCGGACGTCAATCTCGTCGCCGACCTGATTTCGCTGCGCTCCGTGATGCCGGCCAAGACCAAGGACATTGCGCGTACGATCATCGCCGATATCGTCGCCAAGTTGATGCAGCGGCTGGAGCAGAAGACGGCCGAGGCGATACGCGGCGCGGTCGACCGGTCGCAACGCACCAACCGCCCACGCCAGCGCGACATCGACTGGCCGCGTACGATCTCAGCCAACCTTCGCCATTACCAGCCCGAGCACAAAACCATCGTGCCGGAGAAGCTGGTCGGCTTCATGCGCAAACAGCGAAGGCTGGTCGACCTGGATGAGGTCGTGCTGTGCGTCGACCAGTCGGGCTCGATGGCAAGCTCGGTGATCTACGCCTCGATATTCGCCGCGGTGATGGCCTCTCTGCCGGTCGTGCGGACCAAGCTTGTCTGCTTCGACACGGCGATCGTCGATCTGACCGAGGAGCTCAGCGATCCTGTTGAAGTCTTGTTCGGCGTGCAGCTTGGCGGCGGCACCGACATCAACCAGGCCGTCGCCTATTGCGCGGACCGCATCGAGCGGCCGACCAAGTCGCATATGGTGCTCATCACCGACCTTTATGAGGGCGGCAACGGTCAGGAACTGCTGCGGCGGCTTGCAGCACTGGTTCGCTCCGGCGTCAATGTCGTGGTGCTTCTGGCGCTGACCGACCAAGGCAGGCCCGGTTATGATCCGAAGATGGCGGGCTCGGTGGCCGCGCTCGGCATTCCGGTCTTTGCCTGCACGCCGGATCTGTTTCCAGACATGATGGCGGCGGCATTGCGACGCGAGGATATCGGCGCATGGGCGGCCGGCGCCGACATCAAGCTTGTTCGTGCCGAATCCGAAGCGCCGGAGTGAAACAGCTGGTACCAGAGCTGCCAGGATGCTCCTGGCAGCTCTGGTAGAGATCGCTGGATCTCAGCCAAACTTCGGGTCGAGACTGCCCGACTTATACCGCTTGGCCATCTCAGCGACCGGCAGCGGCTTGATCTTCTGCGCGTTGCCGGCGGTGCCGAACTGTTCGAAACGCTCCTTGCAGAGCTTGCGCATGGCGGCCATGGCAGGCGTCAGGTACTTGCGTGGGTCGAACTCGCTCGGGGTCTCGGTCAGCACCTTGCGGATCGCGCCGGTCAGCGCCATGCGGTTGTCGGTGTCGATGTTGATCTTGCGCACGCCGTGCTTGATGCCGCGCTGGATTTCCTCGACCGGCACGCCCCAGGTCGGCTTCATCTGGCCGCCATATTTGTTGATGATCTCCTGCAGATCCTCCGGCACCGAGGACGAGCCGTGCATGACCAGATGCATGTTGGGCAGGCGACGGTGGATCTCCTCGATGACGTTCATGGCCAGCACCGCGCCGTCGGGCTTGCGCGAGAATTTGTAGGCGCCATGGCTGGTGCCCATTGCAACCGCCAGCGCATCGACATGGGTGTCCTTGACGAACTCCACCGCCTGTTCGGGATCGGTCAGCAACTGGTCGTGGCTGATGGCGCCTTCGACGCCGTGGCCGTCTTCCTGCTCGCCGCCGCCGCTCTCCAGCGAGCCGAGCACGCCGATCTCGCCTTCAACGGACACGCCGCCCCAATGCGCTATGTCGACGACGCGCTTGGTGATGCCGGAATTGTAGGTGTAGTCGGCAGGTGTCTTGCCGTCTTCCTTCAGCGACCCGTCCATCATCACCGAGGTGAAGCCGTACTGGATCGCGGTGACGCAGGTGGCTTCGTTGTTGCCATGGTCGAGATGCATGCAGACCGGAATGTCGGGATGGATTTCGACCAGCGCGTCGATCAGCTTGGCCAGCACCACGTCATTGGCATAGGCGCGCGCGCCGCGGCTTGCCTGCAGGATGACCGGCGACTTGGTCTCCTCGGCGGCCTCCATGATGGCGAGGCCCTGTTCCATGTTGTTCATGTTGAAAGCGGGTACGCCGTAGCCGTATTCGGCGGCGTGGTCGAGCAATTGTCTCAGTGTTATGCGAGCCACCCAATAGTCTCCCGTATCTGGTTTCAAGCGCAACGTCGCGGGCCGGCCGGTCGCCGGTCGGCCCTGGATGCTTCTGGCCGGATTTCGAGCCAATCGCAACCTTCACAGGCCCTGTCGATCGCAATTCTTGTTGCAGCGCTGAAATCCTGCCTGTTTGGTCATCCAGTGCGCGAGCAGGTCGGACTTTGGTCTGAGATATCGCACGCATAGGTCCTGCGCGTTGTCTCAACAGCCTTTCCTGCGCAAGCTCAGGAATATTCGAACATTTGGCTGCGTTGCCTCCAGGTTAGCAACGGAGAATCCAGCCATGCATAAATCGACCTCAAGCCGGTTCATCTGGTTCGCACTGCGCGCCTCGACAGCGTTGGCCCTGACCGTAGCGCCTTATCATCTCAGTCTGGACGCCGCGTCCAAGATCGGACCCGCGGCGGCTTACGCTAAGAGTGGGGATGGCGGTGGTGGCGGAGAAGGCCATGGCGGTGGTGGTTCCGGCGGCTCGGGTTCCGGTGGCAATTCCGGTTCCGGGGGTGGCGATGACGGCGGTGACCATGACAGTGGCAATTCTGGGCCCGGGGGTGGTGGCGATGATGGGCCAGGTGACGATCACGGCGCAAACGACAGCGGTCACCACGGACACGAGCATGTGAACGCTGCGACTGGCGACAAAGTCGAAGTGGAAGGCAACAAGATCGAGGTCACTCATCCTGACGGGACCAAGGAGGAGATAGAGAACGGTAGGCTTGAGACAAAAGATGCGTCAGGCCGCACCATTGTCGAGCGTCGAGCCACTCCCGCGGATATAGCCCGGCTCAACAGCCTGTAGTTCCGCTGGACCTTTTCAAGCCAGTAAGAGCCTGCTGCCCGCAGGGAGGCAGCAGGCCGATTTAGGGAGAGCGGCGTGCGATCTGCGCGTTACGTCACGCCGCGATCAACTCCCGTGCCGCCAGGATCTGCACGCAGGCATTGGCCGCTTCCTTGCCCTTGACGGTGAAGTGCTCGAAGAAGAAGCGGTGATGCTCGGCGCTGTCGTGGTAATTGTGCGGGGTGAGCACCGCCGACAGCACCGGCACGCCGGTCGACAGCTGCACGTTCATCATGCCGTCGATTACCGCGCTGGCGACGAATTCGTGCCGGTAGATGCCGCCATTGACGACAAAGGCGGTGCCGAGGATCGCGGCATAGCGGCCGGTCCCGGCCAGGGTCTTGGCATGCAGGGGGATTTCATAAGCGCCCGGCACGTCGAAGACATCGACGGTGAAGCGCTCGCCTCCGATGTCGGCCAGCTCCGCCTCGAAAGCCCTTACGCACTGGTCGACGATGTCGGCATGCCAGCGTGCTCTGACAACGGCGATGCGAACAGTTTCGTAGTCTTTATGGGAATGCTGATTCATGGGTCCATCCTTCCGTTTCGAACCAGAATCAGGACGCACGATACGGATTAAGCCCGCGAAAAGCGGGCCGGCTTCCGTTTCGTTCTCTTCCATCCGGACTCTAACCGTCGGCCCCGGAATCACACCGGATCTGCTGACCTTTCCGAAACCGGAAAGCGCTCGCGGGCTCAGGCCGAAGCCTTTACCGCCGGTGGGGACTTTCACCCCGCCCTGAGAACATTAACGGGCTTTGTATGGAAGGGCAGGGCGCCGCTGTCAACCGTGAGAGGGTTGGGCCAAGCACGTTCGACTACCGCGTGCGCCACGCCGCCGCCGATGCGGCAACCAGCATGAGCAGTGCTGCAACCATCGCGCAGACAGCAAAGCCGAAGTTGGAATAAAGCGGTCCGAAGCTGGTGGTGCCGACGAAGACCGCGAGGTAGGTCACAGCGCTGTTCAGGCCCATGATCGTGCCGCGCCGCGACGGATCGAGCCCCGACAGGCGCGTCACTAGGACGTTCAATCCGAAATGATTGGCCAGTCCCCAGATCGCCACCATGGCCAGGATCAGGCTGAAGCTGTTGCTCGCCGCTGCAATCGCGACATAGACGGCGGCGACAAGAAGATAAGCGAACGGCATGACGCGGCGCGCGCCGATCCGGTCGATGACACCGTCGAGAAGTGCTGCCATGCCGAAACCCACACCATAGGCAAGCGCCGCCAGGCCATTGGCGCTGACCGGCTCGCCCAACCCGACATGAAGATGGTCGCCGAGATAGCCATAGACACCGTAGAAGGCGGTCATGAAGGCGGCGCAAGCGATCAGTAGCGGCACGATGCCGGGAATGCCGAGCGCTTCCAGCGGGGCGGGCGCCGGCCCGGCCTTCCTGATGTCGCTGAGCGAGGTCACTGTCAGCCCCACCCATGCAAGGGCCGCAAGCACCGCGACCGCGGCAAAGACGGCACGCCAATGCACGAGATCGGCAAGCACGGCCGACAGCGAGACGCCCGCCACCATGCTGAGCGTCCATCCGGTCAGAACGACACCGATCGTGCCGCTCTCCCTGCCCGGTGGGGCGATGGCTGCCGCGCTGGCATAGATCGCCGGCATGGCGATGCCGGCGGCAATGCCGGCGAGCAGCTGTGCCGCGACCAGCAGGAGCACCGTGGGTGCGGCGGCACTTGCGACCAGCGTCAGTGCCAGCAGCAACAGGGCGCCCTGCAGCATCCGGCGTGCACCGAGCCGGTCGATGTAGCGGGCCAGGAACAGGGCGCTTGCGGAAGTGCCGAGGCCGAACGCGGCCGCCGCAATCATCACGGCCGGCACGCTGGTACCGAACGACGAGGCCACGGCAGGTGCAATCGGACCCAGCACAAGCGAGTTCGAGCCGATCACGGCGATGCATCCGGTCAGCAGATAGGCAAGCGCCGGAATCGGTGCTCGGGCAGTCAATGGTGCAACTTGATCAATGTTCGACATATCAGCATAATGGCCGTATTCTATTCAGCAGAGAACCAGGAATTTCGCCATGGATGAAGAAACAGATGGCATTCTGCAGAACAGGCCTGCGGCCCGCGACCTCGACGCGATAGACCGAAGAATATTAGGCGTCCTGGTCGATGACGCCACGATCAGCTACGCCGAACTCGGCGATCGCGTGGGCTTGTCGCCACCGGCAGCGCATGAGCGGGTCAAACGGCTCCGGCGTAGCGGCGCCATCCGCAACACAGTCGCCATCATCGATCCCCGGGCGGTGAAAAAGGCTTTGCTTGCCTTTGTCCATATCGACACCAGGGGCTGGGGAAAGACACCCGAACTGATGGCGGTCTCGCAATATCCCGAAGTCGAGGAGATCCATACCGTCGCCGGGGATACCTGCATGCTGCTGAAGGTCCGCACGGAAGACACGAGGGCACTCGAAGGCCTTTTGGCGCGCCTGTACGAAACGCCGGGGGTCACCTCGACGCGCAGCTATGTGGTTTTATCGACCTATCTGGAGCGGCCGGTGCAGCCGGGCATTACCGAGACATGGCCGACCCCGAAGCATATGGCCGAGCCTCTGTACTAGAAGCGAGCGGCTACGCGCGCTCGGGAAACATCGCCTTCAGGCCCTCGCGCGATGCCTTGGCAACGCCGCGCTCGGTGATCAGGCCGGTCACCAGCCGCGCCGGCGTCACGTCGAAGGCCGGGTTGGCCGCGGGCGTCGTCTCGGGCGAAATGCGCACCTGGGCAATCTCGCCGGCAGCGGTCTTGCCCCAGACCAGCGACACCTCGTCGGCCGAGCGCTGCTCGATCGGGATCTCGGCCAGTCCGTCATGCACCGTCCAGTCGATGGTCGGCGACGGCAGCGCGACATAGAACGGCACATCATTGTCGGCGGCGGCGAGTGCCTTCAGATAGGTGCCGATCTTGTTGCAGACATCGCCATCTGCGGTGG
Source organism: Mesorhizobium sp. M7D.F.Ca.US.004.03.1.1 (assembly GCF_003998635.1). Classification (NCBI taxonomy): domain Bacteria; kingdom Pseudomonadati; phylum Pseudomonadota; class Alphaproteobacteria; order Hyphomicrobiales; family Phyllobacteriaceae; genus Mesorhizobium; species Mesorhizobium sp. M7D.F.Ca.US.004.03.1.1. The sequence goes on along the minus strand of NZ_RZQG01000146.1, from coordinate 111 downwards.
TCCGGTCGGTGCCGACGATGACCATGTCGATCTCGCCGCGCTGCATCAGATGACCGCCGGCATTGTCGACGATCAGCGTGTGCGGCACGCCGTGCCCGGCCATCTCCCAGG
>NZ_RZQG01001469.1:0-907 GCF_003998635.1 Mesorhizobium sp. M7D.F.Ca.US.004.03.1.1 | reverse complement strand
GTGGAGCACACTCTCGAAGTGCAAGCTGGTGCGGTCGAACCCCTCAAGAAGCACGGTCTTGAATTCTTTGATGTAGACGATTTGACGGCATTCAAATCCAAGATGGCTCCCGTCTACGACGCGATGAAGGAACGTGTGCCTGGCGGTGCCGAACTGATCGCCCTTGCCCGAACCATCAAATAGCTTTCGACGTTATCCAACGGGAGGGATCGTCGTTCCCTCCCGTCCGACAATCGAATGCAATAAGGTTTATCCGATGAGGACCTGGCCGTACACGCTGCAACGCAGCCTGAGCAACATTGGCAATTTGGTAGAACGCCTAATATTGGTTGTTGCCTCCTTGTTGCTTACATTTATGGCCTTTGCCCTATTTAGTCAGGTCCTGTTTCGCTACGTTCTTAAGCTACCCTTGCCCTGGACTGAGGAAGCAGCGCGTCATGCGTTGGTTTGGTTTGCCATGTTGGCAAGTGCCGTGGCGGCTAAACGGGGGCAACATTTTTCGTTTCGCTGGGCAACAATGATGCTCACCCCGGAAACCCGGCTGCGGTTGCGACGCTTTGTGGACGTTCTGACAATATTGCTCCTCGGCCTGATACTAAATTTCAGCTATAAATACCTGGACGTAATGGCCAATCAAAAAGCCATTTCAACTGGTATGGATATGCGTATCCCGTATCTAGCCGTGACGGTCGGCATCTTTTTCATTATCTTTTTCTCTATTCTCGATATCGCAGACACCATCCTATCCCGCACGACCAACACCACGCTTAGCATTCGAGAACAGACCGAGGTTGAGGTGGCTTCCCTCCTCGCAGGTCTACCAAAGTCCGACATTTAGTCGGCAGACCAACATTACGGCTCAGATGTATTTGAGATAACAGGTGACGATATGGCTGGAGCTGCAGTT
>NZ_RZQG01001468.1:0-913 GCF_003998635.1 Mesorhizobium sp. M7D.F.Ca.US.004.03.1.1 | reverse complement strand
CTCGCGATCGCTGCCGAGAAGGGAAGGGATACTGACGCCATACGCGTCAGGGCGGCCAGCCTGGCTCCTCGCACGCTACAGCCATGGGTTTCGCCGGGGGAGACGTCCGACCCGATCACCGACTCGCGTGCGGCGTGGCCGCCCCTGTTCCAGTCCGACGACGCCGGCTACTTTGGAGATCCCGCGTCGGCGACCATCGAAGCGGGCCAGGCAATGCTGCATGTGCTGACGACCAGGCTCGCTGCTTTCTTCGAAGGCTTTGCCAAGATGCCGATCCGCCTCGGACGAGGCTCCGACAAAGCGTTGATCTCCCCGCCGCTCGTCTAATTCTTGAAAGGAATTCCATGTCCTACGATCGGGCGATACGCGGCAATATCGTCACCCCGGAAGGGGTGATGATAGATGGCTGGCTGGCTGTCTCCGGTGACACCATCCAGGCGCTGGGACAAGGCGCGCCGCCGGACGCGGTTCGGACGCACGATTTTTCCGGTTGTTGGGTTGTTCCGGGAGGTATCGACGCCCAAACCCATGCTGGCAGCTACTGGGGTCTTGCGGGCCTTGAGCCAACAAGCCGGGCAGCCGCCTGCGGGGGCATCACCACCATGGTCGAAATGCCCTTCGACAATCCGACACCGCTAAGCACGATGGAATTGTTCAGGGCCAAGGTGCAAGCGGTCGAGTCGTTGTCTTATTGCGACGTGGCGCTCTACGGGACGCTGGCGCCCGGCCAGCCGACCGACGTCATGCATGACCTTTCGGAAGCGGGCGTCTGCGCCTTCAAGATCTCCGTGTGTGAGAGCCATCCAGTGCGCTTTCCCAGGATTCCGGCAGAGCAGCAACACGCGATGCTCCAGGTCGCTGCCGAACTGGGATTGCCGGTGGGTATCCACAACGAGGATCAGGAAATAGTCCG
>NZ_RZQG01001467.1:0-916 GCF_003998635.1 Mesorhizobium sp. M7D.F.Ca.US.004.03.1.1 | reverse complement strand
GTGATGATGTGCATTTCCAAAAGGCCGACTGCGCGCAGTGTGTCCTTGGCTTCGCACAGGTCGATGAGCTGCCAGTGGTCGCGGTCGGACTGGGCCTGGATCTCGGTGAGCGTCACCATCATGCGCGTGTAGCGTTCGAGCTGCTGGTAGATGCGCCCCACCAGTTCGATCGTCGCCTTGCGGCCGGACGGCGCGTAGAGCGCTGCGTGGAAGTTCCAGTTGAGCTGGTTCGAGTACTCGCCGGTCTTGCCCTGCTCCTGGTGCTGTTTTGCGCGCTCGCGGGCCAGCGCGAGGTCGGCCTCCGTCATCCTTGGAATGGCTAGTGCCAGTAGCCATGTTTCGATCCGGGCCCGCAATTCGTAGAGCTCGAGGATCTCGTCCAGGGAAATGGAGGTGACGACGGCGCCCTTGTGGGAAACCAGCGTGACGAAGCCTTCCGAATGAAGCTGATGCAGCGCCTCTCGCACCGGAATTCGGCTGACGCCGAACTCGGTGGCCAGATGCTCCTGCCGCAGCTGGAAGTTGGCCTCGTATTCGCCGATCAGGATCTTCTGCCTGATGGCATCGGCGACCTGGGTCGAGATGGTTTTCTTCTGTACGAGCATGAATCAGCCTGGGGCGGCCGCCGTGTTTGTCGACTGGCGCCGTTTTGATTGAAGAAGTGGACGCATAGCACCGTTGTCACTGCGATGCCATGTCGCCCGTTTCGCTTCAGTAGACATGTTCCTCGATGGGCTGGTTGCCAGCGATCCGTTCGTAGCGGAAGGCCGATAGGTCGACAGAGCGGTACTCGCCATAGGCAATGAGATCACTGACGCCCGACCCGGTTGCCGCTGCATGCATCATGCCGTGGCCGCTGAAGCCGGTGGCCAGGACAAAGTTCGAGATCTCGGGATGCCGGCCGATGATGCCACTG
>NZ_RZQG01001466.1:0-919 GCF_003998635.1 Mesorhizobium sp. M7D.F.Ca.US.004.03.1.1 | reverse complement strand
CTGCTGGCGCCCTTGTTCGCTCTCCGAGTGTTGATCGTCAGAGCCTCAGCGCTTCAGCACATCGACGCCTGGCAGCGGCTTGCCCTCCATCCATTCCAGGAAAGCGCCGCCTGCGGTCGAGACATAGGTGAAGTCGTCGGCGACGCCGGCATGGTTGAGCGCCGCCACCGTATCGCCGCCGCCGGCGACCGAGATCAGCTTGCCGGCCTTGGTGCGCGCCGCCGCGTGCTTGGCCGCCGCCACCGTCGCATGGTCGAAGGGCGCGATCTCGAAGGCGCCGAGCGGACCGTTCCAGACCAGTGTCGCGGCGCGGTCGATCCATTCGCCGATGGTCGTCACGGTTTTGGCGCCGACGTCGAGGATCATGCCGTCTGCCGGCACGTCGGAGATGGCGACGGTCTCGCAGGCCGCGCCCGCCTTGAACTCCCTGGCGACGACGCCGTCGACCGGCAGGATGATGGCGCAGCCGGCCTCTGCCGCCTCGATCATGATCTGCTTGGCGGTCGAGGCGAGATCATGCTCGCACAGCGATTTGCCGACATCGGTGCCGCGCGCGGCGAGGAAGGTGTTGGCCATGCCGCCGCCGATGACGAGTGCGTCGACCTTCTTTACCAGGTTCATCAGCAGGTCGATCTTGGTCGAGACCTTGGCGCCGCCGACAATGGCGACGACCGGACGGACCGGTTTTCCCAGACCTTTCTCCAGCGCTTCGAGTTCGGCCTGCATGGTGCGGCCGGCAAAGGCCGGCAACAGATGCGCCAGCCCCTCGGTCGAGGAATGGGCGCGGTGCGCCGCCGAGAAGGCGTCGTTGACGAAGATATCGCCATTGGCGGCGAGCCTTTCGGTGAAGGCCGGATCGTTCTTCTCCTCGGCCTTGTAGAAGCGGGTGTTTTCGAGCAGCAGCACGTCGCCTTTGTTC
>NZ_RZQG01001465.1:0-927 GCF_003998635.1 Mesorhizobium sp. M7D.F.Ca.US.004.03.1.1 | reverse complement strand
CATCACCAGCGACTGCGATTGTCGTAGCTGTAGTTTGGCCGCCAACGCCATGGTTCGGTTTCAAACGCCTCGTCTACGCATCCGGACTTCCGGAAGAGAGTTTTGCAGCCGGCCATAGAAACTGGCCCAGCTTTTGCTTGTCAAGGCAATTGCTAGCAAAACCCGCTTACCGGAGCGTTATCTCGGAGTAAAATCGAGGAAAGAGAGCCGGGCGAACCGCAAAAATCGTGTCAGGAAACAAATTTCACGCTCAGAGCAATTCCAGGAAAAGTGAGAGACGGTTTTCCCGGGAAAAGCGCATAGCGCTTTCCCTTGGGAATTGCGTCAAGACGAAAAGACAGAGCGGTTTGGCGTTTCCGTTAAACGACGAACCGCTCAGAGCGTAAAACCCTCGCCGAGGTAAAGCCGCCGCACATCCGGGTTTGCCACCACTTCGTCGGCCCTTCCATGGGTCAACACCTGGCCGGCATGGATAATGTAGGCGCGGTCGATCAGGCCAAGCGTTTCGCGCACATTGTGATCGGTGATGAGCACGCCGATGCCCCGCGCCGTCAAGTGGCGCACCAATTGCTGGATGTCGGCGACGGCGATCGGATCAATGCCGGCAAAAGGCTCGTCGAGCAGCATGTAGGCCGGACGCGTCGCCAGCGCACGCGCGATTTCCAGGCGTCGCCGCTCGCCGCCGGAAAGCGACATGGATGGCGCCTTGCGAAGATGGCTGATGTGGAATTCCTCGAGCAGTTCGTCGAGATTGCGCTCGCGCACCTTGCGGTCCTTTTCGACCACTTCCAGCACGGCACGGATATTCTGCTCGACATTGAGGCCACGGAAAATCGACGCTTCCTGCGGCAGATAGCCGATACCGAGGCGTGCTCGACGGTACATCGGCATCGAGGTGACATCGAAGCCGTCGATCTCGATCGTGCC
>NZ_RZQG01001464.1:0-928 GCF_003998635.1 Mesorhizobium sp. M7D.F.Ca.US.004.03.1.1 | reverse complement strand
ACTCATGGCCGGTGGTTGAGACACCGGAGACCTGGTCGATATGCTCGTTGCTCATGATCAGTCATCCTCAAGGGGGATCCGGGCAGCCTCGTCGGCCAGCTTGCGGCTGCCGGGGCGAAGGGCGAAGACAATTGCCCCGACAAAGAAAAGCGCCATGCCGACCAAACCCCAGCTGTCGGCAAACTCCCGCATCAAATTGTAATCCATGGATAAAACTCCTCAGCGATATCCTGCGGCATCGTCGTAGTTCTTGAAGTCAACCAGCGTGCCGAGCATCTGGAGATAGGCGACGAGGGCATCCATTTCGGTGACCTGTTGCGGGTTGCCGTCGAAGTCGCCGACCTTGGCTTTCGGATAGCGTGCTTCGAGGCCGGATGTGTCCGCGTTGGGATCGGCCTGCGCCATAAGGTCGGCATTGGCGTGCGCGATCATGTCATCGTTGTAGGGGACGCCGACCCGCCTGTTGGCGACCAGATGGGTCGAGAAATCCTTCACCTCGATCGGGGCGTCCTTCAGGAACGCGTAGCTCGGCATGATCGATTCCGGCACCACCGAACGCGGATCCGTAAGGTGCTGAACGTGCCATCCATTCGAGTAGCGGTCGCCGACCCGGGCGAGGTCCGGCCCGGTTCGCTTCGATCCCCACTGGAAAGGGTGATCGTACATCGACTCGGCCGCCAAGCTGTAGTGACCGTAGCGCTCGACCTCGTCGCGGAATGGCCTGATCATCTGGCTGTGGCAGAGGTAGCAGCCCTCACGCACATAGATGTTGCGGCCGGCGAGTTCCAGCGGCGAGTAAGGCCGCATGCCTTCGACCTTCTCGATGGTGTTGTCGAGATAGAAGAGCGGTGCGATCTCGACGATGCCGCCGACCGTCACCACCAGAAGGGAGCCAACGAGAAGAAGCGTGGCGTTCTTCTCGATGATC
>NZ_RZQG01001463.1:0-928 GCF_003998635.1 Mesorhizobium sp. M7D.F.Ca.US.004.03.1.1 | reverse complement strand
ATGCAGATTTGACCGTGCTTGATCGCGCGTCTTTCACCGCGCGCTTTGGCCTGCCGGCTGGCGCGCCGACGGACCTTCGCTTCGCCGCTGTGGTCTTTTCGGTCCGGCGCGCCGATGTCACATCGAGGCTGCTTGCAGCCAATTCCATCCAACACGATATAGCGGGCAATGATATTGTCGTGCAGCCTGCGCCTGGACAGGGCGCGGCTTTCATTTTCCGGGAGATCCCATGAGCAAGCCGCAAGCGCCCAATTCGATGGCGCCCAATTCGTCGGTAACCGTCGGCAATGTCGTCTTCGACAACAATGCGGCGCTGTCGCTGATCGCCGGCCCTTGCCAGTTTGAATCGCGCCAGCATGCCTTCGACATGGCCGGCGCGCTGAAGGAACTGACCGGCAAGCTCGGCATAGGCCTCGTCTACAAGACCAGCTACGACAAGGCCAACCGCACCTCACTGTCCGCGACCCGGGGTGCCGGCATGGACGCAGCCCTTCCCGTCTTCGACGAACTGCGCAAGGAATTTTCACTCCCCGTGCTGACCGATGTCCACACCGAGGAGCAGTGCGCCATCGTCGCGCCGCATGTGGACGTCCTGCAGATTCCGGCTTTCCTGTCGCGCCAGACCGACATGCTGGTCGCCGCCGCCAAAACCGGCAAGGTGATCAACGTGAAGAAGGGACAATTCCTCGCCCCTTGGGACATGAAGAACGTCGTCGCCAAGATTACCGGCTCCGGCAACGCCAATGTGCTGACCACCGAGCGCGGCGCGTCCTTTGGCTACAACACACTGGTGTCCGACATGCGTGCTCTGCCCATCATGGCCGAGATCGGCGCGCCGGTGATCTTCGACGCCACGCACTCGGTGCAGCAGCCGGGCGGGCAGGGCGGATCCTCGGGTGGTGAACGCCGCTTTGTCGAGACGCTGGCC
>NZ_RZQG01001462.1:0-930 GCF_003998635.1 Mesorhizobium sp. M7D.F.Ca.US.004.03.1.1 | reverse complement strand
GTGTGATGAACATGCTCGGCAGCGCCGGCGGCTGCGTGGAAATCGCCTTCATCATGCGGGCTTTCTTGTCGTCACCGGGTTTCGGTGCGGTTTCTTCGCTCATGCCGCGTTCCTTGTGGCTTCGATGAAGGTTTGCAGAAGGTCGTCAAAGACCCCTTCACTCTCGGCAATCGCCTTCGCATCGGGCACATCGGGGCTGTAAAGGGTCTGCCCGGTCTGGAGGTCACGGTAGGCAACGCGATTGTGCAGAACGTGTTCTGCAATCGGCGTGCCGTTGGCCTGGATGATGGCGCGCAGTTCGGTCAGGGCTCGCGCCCTGCCATCGATGATGGTCTGCTTGGTCAGCACGAATATCGCAGGCAGTGGTCTCCCCCGGCTCTCGACCGCCAATGGGATGTAGTGGTCGGTGATCTGGATGGCGGCGGTCACATCGTCGAGGGCAAAATAGACCGGCACGACGACAATATCGGCCGCGAAGAGCCCGGCCATGAGGTTGTCATTTGTGGTGCCTTCCGTATCGATCAAGACGACGGAGCGCTCACCGTTGTGAGTGGCTGTCGCGCGAAGGATTTCCTGCGGGGTCATCGCGCTCACCATCTGGAGCCTGTCAGGACGATTGCCAGCTTCGCCCAGCATCTGGAACCAGCGGTTCATGTTCTGCCGCCGGTCGCCGTCGATGAGAGTGACCGAATAGCCTCTATGCAGCGCGACGGATGCGAGGGCACGCAGCATCGTCGATTTGCCAGTGCCGCCCTTTGGGATCGCAGCGGAGATGATCATGGGGGCCTCCTTCCGGCGTTGTCTCCTTGTTTCCATGTCAACATGGAAACAAGTCATCATGGACACATGAAACGAAATCACGGTCGCAACATGGTGACATTGTCGACGGGGAAGAATGGTTTGGCAACCCAGGCGCGCATCGATAAGGGC
>NZ_RZQG01001461.1:0-931 GCF_003998635.1 Mesorhizobium sp. M7D.F.Ca.US.004.03.1.1 | reverse complement strand
GCCTAGACGTGCTCATTAACAACGCTGGCGGCGCCCGCGACAAGGCATTCCTTGACATAGACGAGGCTCATTTCGACCAGCAGGTCGATGTTCATTTGAAAGGGCCCTTCTTCCTCGCTCAGGCGGCCGCCCGCATCATGCTTGCCAAAGGCGAAGGCAAGATCATCAACATAGCTTCCGAGCTTGCGTATGTCGGCGAGCCACTTCTGATCCCATACACGTCGGCGAAAGGTGGTTTGAGAACCATGACGAAGGCCATGGCGCTGGCTCTGGCTCCGCACATTACCGTGAACAGCGTCTCCCCTGGCCCTACCGCGACGAAGAAATTTAGGGGCGGCCGAGAATACAACGATGAGAACCGTCTCAAAATACCCTTGCAACGCTTTGTTGAGCCCTATGACGTCGCACGGTCGATCATTTTCCTTGCGTCAAGCGACGGCAATGTTTTTACAGGCCAAACGCTTGATCCCAATTGCGGAGTCATAATGGACTGACGGATCTCTCGTTTGCGGCGGGCGAGCTTCAACGAAGAGTCTTTCGGCAGATTCGGGACCGACAGAGAGTTCACCGACGGCAGTGGGCTCGACTGGCCTATCAACATCGCGGGTCGACCGTGTCCGCCGGACCCGACAATTGCAAATGGGTCTTTTCGTTGCTGCAGGTAGGTGCTTGATTGCGCCGCCTTTGGGCGCCGACCAATGTCGGCCAAATGGACTGAAAAAGGAGTGACAAGAAATGGATCTCGGCCTGAACGGGAAGGTGGCGCTGGTGCTGGGCGGCGGTGGCGGTCTTGGCGGCGCGATTGCACAGACTCTTGCGCGTGAAGGCGCCAGTGTCGCTGTGGCTGATATCGCCATGGATGCGGCAGTCAAGACGGTCGCGTCGATTGAAGGTGCATCAAACAAGGCAATGGCGCTTGGCTGGGACCTTG
>NZ_RZQG01001460.1:0-932 GCF_003998635.1 Mesorhizobium sp. M7D.F.Ca.US.004.03.1.1 | reverse complement strand
CTGCTGGTCTGGTCGATCGTGCCGATCGCGCTCGCCTACCATGTCGCGCATTATCTGACGGCGCTGCTCGTCGACGGCCAATATGCGCTTGCCGCACTGTCCGATCCGTTCGCACTGGGCTGGAACCTGTTCGGCACCGCCGACATGCAGATCGAGGCCGGCATCGTTGCCGGGGCGGGCTCGGCGTGGTGGCTGTGGAATGTCCAGGCCGGCGCCATCATCCTTGGCCATGTGCTCGCAGTCCTCGTCGCCCACGGCTTCGCCTGGCGGCTGCATCCGCAGCCTGCCTGTGCCGCGCTCAGCCAGTTCCCGCTCACTTTGCTGATGATCGCCTATACGGTCTTCGGCCTCTGGTTGCTTGCCACGCCGACCGTCGGATGAGAAAAGGGCGACCTCAATATCGTTGGGGAAGCTCGCTTGCCACACCAAGGCTTTGGTGATTTAGTTTGTACACATGCAATTTTTTGCGTCCTCTGAGCGAGGATGCCGAAGCCGCCTTATCGTTGGTCAAGACTGAAAAACAGGGGAACGAACATGGCTGACAAGAACGGATTTTTCGACCTCTCCAAGACTGGCCTCACCTCCAAGACTGCCCTCACCCGCCGAACGGCGCTGAAGGGTCTGGCCGCGGGCGCCGGCCTCGCCGTTGCTCCCGGCTTCGTCCGCTATTCCCAGGCGCAGAGTTCGGCGCCGATCAAGATCGGCTTCCAGTCGCACCGCACCGGCATCGGCGCCGCCTATGGCCGCTGGTACGAGAAGACCACGGCCGCCGCGGTCAAGGCGATCAATGCCGCCGGCGGCATCAATGGCCGCCAGGTCGAGGTGATCATCGAGGATGACGGCACCGATCCCGGCCGTGGCGCCGAAGTGGTCGGCAAGTTCGCCACCCAGCACAAGACCGACATCGTCTTCGGCACGCTGTTCTCGCACTG
>NZ_RZQG01000145.1:0-9677 GCF_003998635.1 Mesorhizobium sp. M7D.F.Ca.US.004.03.1.1 | reverse complement strand
GTCATGACGATCACCGGAAGTGTATGGGAGCGCATTCTGAGTTGGCGCAGGAACTCGATGCCGTCAATGCCAGGCATACGCACGTCGGTCACGATGCAACCGTCGATCTGGCCTGTCGCCGTGGACAGAAAGGCGGTGGCCGATTCGTGCAGGCGCACGGCGAAGTCGGCCGTTCCCAGAAGAAAGCCAAGCGATTTGCGGACGTCCACATCGTCGTCGACCACATGCACGACATCGTTACCGGCCATTGGCAACCTCTTCCCTTTCAACGATGCGCAAGGTGAAGCGGAAAGCCGTCCCTCCGCCGGGAACGGCTTCTGCCCAGATGTGGCCGCCATGCGACTCGACGATGGTACGACAAATGGAAAGACCGACACCCATACCCTGCTTCTTGGTGGTGACAAAGGGTTGGAAAAGCTGGGCCGAGACTTCCGGCGCAATCCCTGTACCCGTATCGATTACGCTTACCTCGGCCATCCCGTCATTCCGGGCTACGGTCATGACGTGCAATTCGCGACGCGGTACACCTTGCATGGCCTCCACCGCGTTGCGCATCAAATTCAGCAGAACCTGCTGAATCTGGATGCGGTCAGTCAGGACCAGTTCGGCGGCGGGATCAAGCTTGTAGCTGACGCGCATATCGATTTCCCGTGCACCGACCAAAGCAAGTGAGGAGGCTTCCTCGATCAGCACCGGCAGATGCTCGACCTGACGCTCGCTCTCGCCTCTCGCGACGAAATCCCTGAGGTGTCGGATGACATCTCCGGCGCGCAAAGCCTGCTCGGCGGCCTTTTCGACGGCCTCACGCAGCATCGGCGCGTGCTCATCAGAGCTCTTCTCGAGCAGTCGGCGGCTGCCCTTGAGGTAGTTCGTGATGGCGGTGAGCGGCTGGTTGATCTCATGTGCAAGCGTCGAAGCCATTTCGCCGAGCGCGGTGAATCGTGCCATGTGGAGCAGTTCCAGCTGCTGTTCCTGGATTCGCGCTTCCGCCCTGTGGCGCTCGGTCAGGTCGCGGCAGAAGCCGGTAAAGAAGCGCCCGGTTCCAGGATTCATCTCGCCGACGGAAAGCTCCATCGGGAAAGTCGTGCCATCCTTGCGTGCCCCGGTCACAGTGCGGCCGAGCCCGATGATCCGGCGCTCTCCCGTCGTCAGGTAGCGAAGCAGATAGGCGTCATGCTCGTCGCGGTAGGGCGAGGGCATCAGCATTTTCACGTTTTGACCGATGACTTCGCCTGACTGGTAGCCGAACAGCGCTTCGGCAGCGGTGCTAAAGGATTGAATCCCACCTTGCTCGTCGATGACGACCATCGCGTCCGGCACTGTTGCCAGGATCGACCGCAAATGGTCCTCACGCAGCCGAAGTGCTGCGTTCGCAAAGGAGAGTTCGCTGACATCAGTACCTTCAATGAAGATCGCGGTGATACGGCCATCGTCAGCCTTGACTGGCTGATAGACAAAATCAAGGATGCGCTCTTCGACTGGGCCGTCAGCTGTGTTGCGAAGGCCAACCTTCACCCCGTGGCCGATGTAGGGCTCGCCGGTCGTGTACACATGGTCCAGATGTTCGAAAAACTCATTCCCTTCGAGCTCGGGAAAGGCGTCCCGCACTGACTTTCCAATCACTTGCCTGTGGCCAGTCAATCGCTGGTAGGCGGCATTGGTCAGCTCGAAAATGTGACCTGGCTCGCGCAGCAGCGCTATAAAGCCGGGAGCCTGATCGAACATTTGAGACAACAGTGATTTCAGTGTCGTCCCGCCGGGTGACAAACTGAGCGCTTCGTCTTTGATCACCTAAAGTTCCTGGGTTCGAGACGGTGCTACCGGGGCTAACTATCACTTCTCTCCATACACGCAAAACGGATCGAGGCCGACGTTTTCGCATGCGGATGCAATTGGCTGGTTCCTTGACGTGCATCAAAGCCTCGGGCGCTGGCGAATGCAATTCATCGCGTATTCGACGGTTCCAGTGAAAGGCGCCTGCAATGTCCTACAAGTCGATTATCGTGAACCTCGCGGTAGATGCACCTCCGGCGGCCATGGTGAGATTGGGGATCGAGCTCGCGGAACGGTTTGGCGCCCGTCTCATCGGTCTGGCGGCAGCGGATGTCCCGCCACTGGTCGCGACAGGCGACGGCATGGTTTACGAAGGCGAGATCATGCAGATCCAGCGCACGGAAATCGAAAAGCGGCTTGCCGAACTGCGTGCCGAATTCGAGCGATTGGTTCCGGCTTCGATCTTCAGCGAATGGGGGCAAGCCGTTTGCAGCCCAACTCGCTTCCTGAGCGTTTCGGCCCGAGCGGCCGACCTCATCGTTACCGGTGAGGCAGGAGACAATGTGTTTCGCGCCGTCGATATCGGCAGTCTGGCACTCGGTGCCGGCCGTCCGATCTTGGTCACTGCAAACAATGTCGAACACGTCCTTGCAAAAACCGTGCTGGTTGCCTGGAAGGACACCAGGGAGGCGCGGCGGGCGATAGCAGATGCATTGCCTTTCTTGGTCACGGCTAACGAAGTGGTCGTTGCCACAATAGATACCGACCGCGACGAGAGCATCCGCGACAGCCTCGCCGATGTCGCGGTTTTTCTCGAACACCATGGCATCAAGTCCCGAACCGAATTGATTGCCGGCGAGGCTGACGGCAACCGGTTGCTGACATTTGCGCGGTCGATCCATGCGGACCTGATCGTCTCGGGTGCCTATGGGCACAGCCGTCTGCGGGAATGGGCGTTCGGCGGGGTCACGCGCTCGCTGATCGAGGAAAGCGGCATCAACCGCTTCATGTCGTATTGATGATCTCTCGTATCGTACCCGGCGAAGTTGACCAGCGACCCGTCCCCGACGGTGGTGCCTATTGGTCGATCGAGACCAATGACCTCCTGCGACGCCTCAAGACGTCTGCCTTGGGCCTTGCCACTTCCGAGGCTGCATCCAGGCTTGCAAAGTTCGGCCAAAACACTCCGGCTTCGCGGTCCGGCACGTCGGCGTTGACCGTCTTTGTCCGGCAATTCCGCAGCCCACTGGTCCTGATCCTTATTTTCGCGGCCACCGTGTCGGCTTTCGTCGGCGAGGGGCAGGAGGCTGTAATCATCGGTGCGATCGTGCTGGCAAGCTGTATCCTCAGCTTTACCCAGGAGTACGGCGCGTCGCGTGCTACGGAAGCGCTGAAACAGCGCATTTCGCGCAAGGCTGTCGTGCTGCGTGATGGTATTGAGTGCTCGGTTGCTGCCGAAGATATCGTGCCGGGCGATGTGATCCGGCTTTCCGCCGGAAACCTCATTCCCGCGGACGGTATCATCCTGGACGCACGCGATTTCAATGTCAGCGAGGCCGTGCTGACCGGTGAAACCTTTCCTGTCGTGAAGGCACCAGGACGGGCGTTGCCAGAGGCTTCCCTCGCACAGCGCACCAACGCGGTCTTCACCGGCACATCGGTCCGCAGTGGCACTGCAACCGTGCTTGCGGTAGCCACCGGCACCAGCACCGAATTTGCATCCATCGCCGCGGCCTTGGAGCGACAAATTCCCGAAACAGGGTTTGCCCAGGGTATTAGGCTGTTCGGCTATCTGATGACCGAGATCATGCTGGCGATTGTCATCCTGGTGTTCTTCGCCAACCTGATGCTCCATCGACCGCTGATTGAATCACTGCTGTTTTCGCTGGCACTCGCGGTTGGCCTCACTCCGGAACTTCTTCCGGCGATCATTAGCGTGACGCTTGCTCGAGGTGCCCGGGCGATGGCGGCCAATGGCGTCATCGTGCGCCGTCTCGATGCCATCGAGAATTTGGGCAGCATGGACCTGCTTTGCACCGACAAGACCGGGACATTGACCGAAGGCATCATCCACCTGGATGGATGGCTCGATGTCGATGGCAATCCGTCGACGGATATCCTGCTTTGGGCACGTCTCAACGCGACCATGCAGACCGGACTGAAGAACCCTCTGGACGAAGCGATCGCTGGCGTGCCGGGTCAGGGCGCGTCATTGGCCGGCTTCACGAAGGTCGACGAGATCCCCTACGATTTCATCCGCAAGCGGCTATCCGTTGTTGTCCGGACCAAGGATGCCGACGATCTCCTGATCACGAAGGGCGCCGTACAAAACGTCCTCGAAATCTGCAGCTTTGTCCGTACGGCGAAAGGGCTGGAGCCCCTCGATGAGACGCACCGTGCGGCAATCGATGAGAAATTCCGGCGCTGGAGCGCGGACGGCTACCGCGTTCTAGGCGTGGCAATCCGTCGGTTTGAAAGCCGGAATGCATTTGGCAGAAAAGATGAGATCGATCTCGCCTTCGCGGGCTTCCTGCTTTTCCTCGACCCGCCAAAGGAAGGCGTCAGGGAGACGCTTGCAGCGCTCGCCCACCGTGGCATCGCGGTAAAGGTCATTTCGGGCGACAACCGTTACGTCGCTGCGCATCTCGCCGACGCGGTCGGCTTGCGAGCTGACAGGATCATGACCGGTGAGAACCTGTCGAAGCTGACGAAGAGCGCGCTTTTCGCAAGCGTGCAGCACACCGATCTCTTCGTCGAAATCGATCCCAACCAGAAGGAGCGCATCGTTCAGGCGTTCCGGAGCCGCGGCCATGTCGTCGGTTATCTGGGCGATGGCATCAACGATGCGCCTGCTTTGCACGAGGCCGACATCGGCATCTCCGTCGACACCGCAGTCGATGTCGCCCGCGAGGCTGCCGACATTATCCTTCTCAAACAGGATTTGGGCGTACTGGTGCGCGGTGTTGACGACGGCCGCAAGACGTTCGCCAACACGATGAAATATATCTCCATCACGACCAGCGCCAATTTCGGGAACATGATCAGCATGGCTGTCGCCTCGCTGTTCCTGCCCTTCCTACCGCTGCTGGCGGCGCAGATACTGCTTAACAACTTCCTGTCAGACATTCCCTCGCTGGCTATCGCCGGCGACAATGTCGACGCAGACCAGCTGCGCCGACCGCGCCGCTGGGACATCGGTTTTGTCAGGCGATTCATGATCGGCTTTGGCTTGGTCAGTTCGCTATTCGACTTCGCAACCTTCGCTTTCTTGCTGCTTGTTGCACATGCGACAGCGGCTGCCTTCCAGACCGGATGGTTCGTCGAGTCACTGCTGACGGAGCTAGCCATCGTGCTCATCGTGCGCACGCACAAGGCGTTCTGGGCGAGCCGTCCTAGCCTCCTGCTTGCATGGCTTACGCTCGCAGTGGCAGCTGTTGCGATCATCATACCTTACGTGCCCGCAGCGGCGCGCTTCGGCTTTGTGCCGCTGCCGCTGCACGTGCTTGTCGGACTCGTCGCGATCACCACGCTCTATCTGTTGGCCTCGGAGGTAACCAAGCGCTGGTTCTTTGATCATGAGAGCAGACACTCGTATCGATCGAGAGCAGGGCGAGCCACCGCCAATAGAACCGTACCCCGTCCGACCCATGCCCAAAGAATTGCTCATGAGTGAGACTCCGGGCATGGCAAGAAATGCAACCATACAGCCCACCGTGGGCCATCGAAAGGCCGTGAGACCAGCCCATCGTCGGTCCGCAAGTCAATCCGACACGTTAGCCGCCCATTGCGGCCCTGGAGACATTCACACCGAGATCGTAGACCAGCAGGCCACCGTAGTATGCTGTAGTGGTTACAAGCACTGCCCCTGCGATTTCGATCACAGGAACGGCGATGGCCACTGGCCCCAGCTCGCGATTGCGGACCCACAAGGCGAGCCTGACGCCGCCCCAAATCAGAAAGGCGAAGGCCGTGATGCCGCCAAGACTCTCGTGAATCTCCGCTATGTCGCTGCTGAAGCCGGCCGCTTCTGCATGATCGAGAGCGAGTCCGCCATAGAACCAGGTTCCAATGGCGAAAGCCCCGGCTGCGAGTGCGACAAAAGTAGAAATCGTCCCCGCGCCAGAACGCCTTGTCACCGCGTTGCCGCGAGCAAGCGCCACAAGGTCGATTGCCGCCAGCGTGTAGATGAGGACAATGGGAAAATGCACGAGCATGGGATGAATATGCTGGACTGGTATCATGATAAGAAAATCTCCGTAGGTCAGGCCAAAAGCACGCGGCCTTGCAGGACGAGGTGTTCGGTGGGTGGGCGGCGTCTGCGGCGCGGCGACATCGATGAATGTCGCGAACCGCCGTTGGAAGGTTTAGTCGTCGTCTCCAAGAGCGTCGCCCTCGTCCTCGCCGCCGAAAGCGGCTCTGCCGAGGACGTGGTTGTCTCCGCACTCGTCATCGCCAACACCTTTGATGGCCTTACGGGTGGTCGTGTCCTGCATCGGTATGGCCTCGAGGTCGATCGGCCCGGCGGGCGCTACCGAGGATGGTGCTCCGCACGACCCCTCGTCGGATTCAGCGGTCGCGGGCAGGGCAAAGCTCGCCAGGCCCGCGAGCACTGCTAGCAGAAGCATGGAATTGCGCATGGTTTCGATATCCTTCTCGGCGCGGCCATGATTGGACGCGACGATCCTGATAGAGAACCTTTGCTTGCTGGCGGCTGAGGACGATTGACAGCAGATTGAAAGCTTCGACGTGCGACATGCACCGTTCATGAGAGCCATTCTAAAGCGCCTGGCAATGGCAGGCTTGGCCGGGCTTGTCCTGGCCCAGCCACTCTGCGCGCGCGCAGACGAGGACGACGATGGTGACCACGACCGGGCGCGGGATCTGTACGAGCATGGCGAAATAAGGGGCCTTTCCAATATCCTCGATATCGTTCGTGCGCAGGCTCCAGGCGACATCGTCGCAGTCGATCTCATCCGCAAGGCCAACAAATGGGTTTACCGGTTCCAGGTCGTCGACGCCGATGGCCGGCGAAAGACTGTCGACGTCGACGCTGGTGCCGGTGTCATCATGCGCGACGGGGAGGGCGACTGATGAAGGTACTGCTGGCCGAGGACGAGCCCCGCATAGCAGCCGATATCGCGACTGCCCTCAAGGCGTCCGGAATGGCGGTCGATATCGTGCGGGATGGTGAAGCTGCCTGGTTCGCTGGTGATGTGGAGAACTATGATGCCGCCATTCTGGATCTCGGCCTCCCCAAACTCGATGGTCTTACGGTCTTGAAGCGCTGGCGGGCCAACGCGCGCCGGTTTCCAGTTCTCATCCTGACCGCAAGGGGTATGTGGACGGAACGCGTGGATGGCATCAATTCTGGTGCTGACGACTATCTCCCCAAGCCCTTTGAGATGGAAGAACTGCTCGCCCGATTGCGGGCAATCCTGCGGCGCTCGGCCGGGCAGTCGGCACCCGTATTGAAGTCCGGGCCGTTGCTTCTGGATACGCGCCAGATGCGTATCTCGCTCCGTGGCGTTCCCATTTCTCTTTCACCTCTGGAATACCGGCTACTGGCGTTTCTGATGCATCACGCCGGTCGAGTGGTGGCGCCGACCGAACTTGCCGAGCATTTGTACGATTCAGGGAATGACCGCGATCCGAACACGATCGAGGTCATCGTTGCGCGGCTGCGACGGAAGCTTGGCAGCGATATCATCGAAACGCGGCGCGGCTTCGGGTATCTGATGCCCGATGATCCCGCCTGATGGGCAACTCGATCCGCTTCAGGCTGTGGCTGGCGGCAACGATCTCGATTCTTGTCGCGCTCGCCATAGCCGGCGCCGGCTTGCGCTATCTGTTCGAACTTCATGTCGAGCGGCGCGTTGTGGGCGAGCTGACGGTCGACCTCAATGAGTTGATCGGCGCAACAACCTTCACAAGCGACGGTCACCTGGTGGTAGCCCCGGTGCTCACCGACCCGCGCTTCGCCAATCCGCTGTCCGGTTACTACTGGCAGGTCGAAGACATCGCCACCGGCGGTCTCGAGCGCTCACGATCTTTGTGGGACGCCAAGCTGGTCCTGCCTGCCCGGAGCGCAAGTGGTGAGCTGCGAACGGTCGAGGAGTTCACGGGCCCTGGCGGAGAACTCAGCATTGCGGTCGAGCGTACAATCATCGACGCTGGAGGTCGGTCCTTTCGCGCGGTCGTGGCGGAGGATCATCGAACCGTTGAGGTGTCTGTAAGCGAATATGTTCGCGATCTTGCTCCGGCCCTCCTGATGCTTGCTGTGGCTCTCATGGCCGCGTTTTTCATCCAGATCACCATCGGTCTTGCGCCGTTGGAGACCTTGCGGGTCGCCGTCGGAAGCGTGATCGCACAGCGAGCGGCACGGCTCGATGTGGTAGCACCAAACGAGGTGCAGCCGCTCGCGGATGAAATCAACCGTCTTCTCGATGCCCAGGAGAAGGCTCTTGCTCGGGCCCGTTCGCGCGCCACCGATCTGGCGCACGGCCTCAAGACGCCGCTGCAAGTGCTGTCGGCTGACATCCGTGCCTTGCGCAAGAAAGGCGAGACGGATCTGGCCGACGAGATCGAGAAGAGCGCTGGAGCGATCCGGCGCCATGTCGAGCGGGAGCTGGCGCGCGCGCGCCTCGCGCCAGGCGTCTCCGGCAAGGCATCCTGCCTTGTATCGGAGGTCGCGGCTGGTGTCATTGCAGTCGTCAAGCGTATGCCACGCGGCAAGCAGCTTTCATTCAAGATGGACGTCGCGGAGGATCTGACGGCGCCAATCGACGAAGGCGACCTGTCTGAAATTCTGGGTAATCTGGTCGAGAACGCCGCGCGCTACGCAAAATCGTCAGTCAGTGTCGATGCATCCTTGGCCGCTGGCGAAGTGATTATCACTGTAACCGATGACGGACCCGGGATACCGGATGCGGATCGCGAATCCGCCTTGTCGCGAGGCGTCCAACTCGACAGCAAGGGCGGGAGTAGCGGCCTTGGCCTGGCCATCGTTTCCGACATCGTTGAAGCCTATGGCGGATGCCTTGCCATGGCCAACGCCGATCCGGGTCTAGTCGTGACCATTTCCTTGCCGCGACACAGTTGAGCGTGCTTCAGGCAAAACCTGGGAAGTAGTCGACCTTTATCTTTGAGCGGCGAACGCCCATGGCCAGCAGTTTCTGACGCAGCGCCTTGACCATCGCCTGCGGGCCGGAAATGTAGAAAGTGCGCTCAAGGTAGTCGGGTATGGTCAGACGTATAAGGCGCTCGTCGATGTATCCGGGATACTGCCCGCGCTCGCCACCGCTCGCCACAGCGTGGACCGTCTTGATACCAAGTTCCTGCCTGGCCGCGCCAAGCACGTCGCGATAAGCGATGTCCTGCCGTCTCTCTGTTCCGTAGAGGATAACGATCGGTCGCCGCTCCTTGCGGTCGAGTAGATATTGCAGCATCGAGCGGAACGGGGTGATGCCGATGCCTCCGGCCAGGAAAGCGATCTTGGTTTCGCTCCTGGCGGGCAGCGTGAAGTTGCCGGCCAACTGCGCCGCGTGGATCGTGCTGCCTGGCTTCATGGTCATCAATTCACGCTTGAAGGCGCTTGATTGCGGATAGAACTTGACCCCGAGGCGTACCGTTTCCTCCGTAGGCGCTGATGCAACCGTGAAAAAACGGCGATTGCCGCGATTGTCGGCATGATTGAGGCCAAGCGTCCATTCGAGATACTGGCCGGCCTCAAAGGCGAGCTTGCGCGGCGACCGGAAGACGAAGTCAAAGCTGTCGACGGCCGATTGCTCGATGCGCTCCAGGGTCAGCACGAAGCGTCCCTTGGGGCCTGCCGCATAGGCGAACAGGTTGCCGGCAAGCAGCGCCAGTTCCGGTGTGAAATAGAACGAGCCGATATGGATGTTGGG
>NZ_RZQG01001459.1:0-936 GCF_003998635.1 Mesorhizobium sp. M7D.F.Ca.US.004.03.1.1 | reverse complement strand
GTGGCGGGCAGGTCGAAAAGCGGATAGGAGTGCGGATTGATACCGGTCGAGAGGTCGACGAAAGGCCGCGAAGCGTTGGGGAAAAGCGCCCTCGCCCGGCCAAGACTTCCACCATGGTCCACCGCTCCTTCAAGAAGCTTCATGTCAGTCCTGATCGCTTTCCTGTCATTGGCCGTCGAATTCGCCCTCGGTTACCCGGACTGGCTGTTTCGCGCCATCGGCCATCCGGTGACGTGGTTCGGCAGGCTGATATCCTTTCTTGACCGCAGGCTCAACCACGCCACTGATCCCGACGCGCTGCGTCGCAAGCGTGGTGTCCAGGCGCTGCTGGTCATCGTGCTGGTGCCGGCGATAGTTGGCCTCGGCGTGCAGGTCCTGCTCTGGTTCGTTCCCATGGGGCTATTCATCACTGTCCTTCTGGCTACGTCGCTTCTGTCGCAGAAGAGCCTTTACGAGCATGTCGAGGCGGTGGCGGACGCACTCGATACCGGTGGCCTCGCTTTGGGCCGCGTGGCCGTCTCGCGAATCGTCGGCCGCGATCCCGAAACACTGGACAGGGCCGGTGTTTGCCGCGCGGCGATCGAGAGCCTGGCCGAGAATTTTTCCGACGGCATCGTTGCCCCCGCCTTTTGGACCGGCGTCGGCGGCCTGGGCGGCGGCGCTGCCTACAAGGCCGCCAACACCGCCGATTCGATGATCGGCCACCGCACCCCGCGCCACGAGGCCTTCGGCTGGGCGGCGGCGCGCTTCGACGATTGGATCAACCTGCCGGCGTCGCGGGTGACGGCGCTGCTGATCGTGCTGGCGGCTTTCCTGGTCAGGGGCGCCGATCCGCGCAATGCCTGGCATGCGGTGTGGCGCGACGCGAAAAAACACCGCTCGCCCAATGCCGGCTGGCCGGAAGCGGCAATGGCCGGCGCGCTCGGCCTGGCGCTC
>NZ_RZQG01001458.1:0-941 GCF_003998635.1 Mesorhizobium sp. M7D.F.Ca.US.004.03.1.1 | reverse complement strand
GCTTCGCCACCGTCGTTGTCGCCATGATGATCAATGCCGGTTTCCCCATCTGGCTTGCCATTCTGGTGACGCTGCTGGTCGGTGTTGCCATCGGCATGTTCCACGGCTTCGGCATCGTCAAGATGGGCCTGCCGCCCTTCATCATCACGCTGGCGACGCTGACCTCGCTGCGCGGTATCGGCCTTTTGATGACCAACGGCAATTCGATCAACATCAACAGCGACACCTTCACCGCGTTCTCGCGCAATTCCTTTATCGGCATCCCCAATTTGTTCTGGATGGTGATCCTGGTCGGCATTCCGGCCTATGTCTTCCTGCATCACAGCCGCTGGGGCCGGTATCTGTTTTCGGTCGGCTCCAACGCCGAGGCGTCGCGCCTGTCCGGCGTCAACGTCCAGCGCACCATCTACATGGCCTACACGCTGTCGGGCCTGTGCGCGGCCTTCGTCGGCGTGTTGCTGGCCGCCCGCATCGGCATCGGCAATCCGACCCAGGCCGAGGGCTGGGAGTTGCAGGCGATCGCCTCGTCGGTCATCGGCGGCACCTCGCTGTTCGGCGCCGTCGGCTCGGTGCACGGACCGTTGCTTGGCGCCTTCATCCTGGCCACCATCAACAACGGCGCCAACCTGCTCAACGTCAACTCGTTCTGGCAGCGTATCATCACCGGCGCGCTGATCATCATCATCGTCTACTTCGACGGGCTGCGCCGCCGCGGCAAGTGAATCGTCCCTGAACCGATGCGCCGGTCCGCTCAAACAACAGGCCGGCGCCCTTTTTGAACACTGGAATTGCGCATGAAAGCCGTCGTCTGCCGCTCGCCCGGCGACCTTGTCCTGGAAGACCACCCCGCGCCCGCTGCACCGCCTGCCGGCTGGGCACTGGTGGCGGTCAGCCATGTCGGGATCTGCGGCACCGACTACCACATCTTCGAAGGCAAGCAC
>NZ_RZQG01001457.1:0-941 GCF_003998635.1 Mesorhizobium sp. M7D.F.Ca.US.004.03.1.1 | reverse complement strand
GTCGCCAACCTGCCGATCAAGGATCTCGGCGACAAGGCACCCGAGTATGACCGGCCGTGGGTCGAGCCGAAGAAGCCTGCGCCGCTGGCCGCCAATGACGTTCCGCAGGCCGATGTTGCCGATGCGCTGCTGAAGCTGCTCGGCGGCCCCGACCTGTCCTCGCGCCGTTGGGTCTGGGAACAGTATGACACGCTGATCCAGGGCAATTCGCTGCAGCTTCCAGGCGGCGATGCCGGTGTGGTCCGGGTCGAAGGCCATGCGACCAAGGCGCTCGCCTTCTCCTCCGATGTGACGCCGCGCTATTGCGAGGCTGACCCCTATGAGGGCGGCAAGCAGGCGGTGGCCGAATGCTGGCGCAACCTGACCGCCACCGGCGCTCTGCCGCTGGCGGCCACCGACAACCTCAATTTCGGCAATCCGGAACGGCCCGAGATCATGGGGCAGCTGGTTGGCGCGGTGAAAGGCATCGGCGATGCCTGCCGCGCTCTTGGCTTCCCGATCGTCTCCGGCAACGTCTCGCTCTACAACGAGACCAACGGCCAGGGCATTCTGCCGACACCGACCATCGGCGGCGTCGGCCTGATCGCCGACTGGTCGAAGATGGTGCGGACTGGCTTTGCGGCGCCAGGCCAGATGATCCTGCTGGTTGGCGCGCCCGCCTCCTGGGGAACGCATCTTGGCCAATCGGTCTATTTCAGGGACATCCACGGCCGCACGGATGGCCCGCCGCCGCCGGTCGACCTTGAGCATGAAAAACGCGTCGGCGACCACGTGCGTTCGCTGATCGCATCCGGCATCGTCACGGCGGCGCATGATGTTTCCGATGGCGGCATCGCCGTGGCTCTGGCCGAAATGGCGATGGCGTCAGGTATCGGCGCCACCGTTCCCGGGCTCGTCGGCACTGACCCGATCCCGGTCTGGTTCGGCGAGGACCAGGGTCG
>NZ_RZQG01001456.1:0-941 GCF_003998635.1 Mesorhizobium sp. M7D.F.Ca.US.004.03.1.1 | reverse complement strand
CTCCTGGCCCAGATGCACGAAATCGCAGCCTTCCTCGATTGCCAGGCGCCAATAATCATTGATGATGAGCTGGCTTTTGTGTTGGACACACCAGGCCTTCGACTTGCGGATCTCCGCGCGCAGCCCGGTTTCATCCATGGTTTTGATGCGAAGCTGAATCAGCTTGACGCCGAGCGGCGCCAACCTTTCGATCCAGGCGGCGCTGTCGACGATCAGGTAGAAGGGATCGAGCTTCATGAAAAAACGGCCCTGCCGACCATCGGTGTCGATGGCACGGCGACGTCGCGCGGTTCGAGCATTCCCGAACTGAACGCCTCACGACCGGCGTCGACCGCCTTACCGAAAGCACGCGCCATGCCGACCGGATCTGCCGCCTTGGCGACCGCTGTGTTCAGGAGCACGGCGTCAAAGCCGAGTTCCATGACGGTGGCCGCGTGCGACGGCCGTCCGAGCCCCGCATCCACAATCAGCGGGACGCCAGGGAAATATCCGCGCATCGAGCGCAGCGCCGTCATGTTGACCGGTCCCAAGGCGGAACCGATCGGTGCGCACCACGGCATCAGGACCTTGCAGCCCGCTTCCAGCAGCCGCTCGGCGACAACGAGATCGTCGGTGGTATAGGGGAATACCGCAAAGCCGTCCTCGCACAGGATGCGGGCGGCTTCAACCAGACCGAACACATCCGGCTGTAGCGTGTCGTGATTGCCGATCACTTCGAGCTTGATCCAGTTGGTGCCGAAGACCTCGCGCGCCATTTTCGCGGTGGTGACGGCTTCCTTGACGGAGAGGCAGCCGGCGGTATTGGGCAGGGTTCTGGCGCCCAGCGAGCGGATCAACGACCAGAATTGTTCGCCGGCCCTACCGCCCGCCATCTCACGCCGCAACGAGACGGTCACCACCGACGTGCCCGATGCCTTGACTGCATCGGCAAGGATCTGTCT
>NZ_RZQG01001455.1:0-941 GCF_003998635.1 Mesorhizobium sp. M7D.F.Ca.US.004.03.1.1 | reverse complement strand
GGCGGTGACCGACGGCCTGACCGGGCTGCATAACCGCCGCTATCTCGACAGCCATCTACAGACGCTGTTCGATCGCGCCGTGGCACGGCGCCGGCCGCTGTCGGTGATGATCACCGACCTTGACCGCTTCAAGGCCATCAACGACGCGCATGGCCATGACGGCGGCGACGAAGTGTTGCGGGAATTTGCGCGACGGCTGCGCAAGAATGTCAGGGGTATCGACCTTGCCTGCCGCTTTGGCGGCGAGGAGTTCGTCGTGGTGATGCCGGACACCGAAGGTGCGGTTGCCGAGAAGGTGGCCGAGCGCATTCGCGCCGAAATTGCCCAGGCGCCTTTTGCCATCGGCCAGGACGGCAAGACGATCGAAGTCACGGTCAGCGTCGGGGTGTCGTCGGTGCTGAAGGGTGTGGATACGGTGGCGGCGCTGATGAAGCGTGCCGATCTCGCACTCTACGAAGCCAAGAGCGGTGGCCGCAACCGCGTCGTTGCCAAGGCGGCATAACCGGTCCAGACCCGATTATCCTGTCAACCCGACAGGGTTACCCGTTTACCTTAATCCAAGCGATTCGCGAGCCTTGGTTAAGAAACTGTTGATTTTCATAAGCTCTTGCGCAAGTGTGCAGGCCAAGACGAAGCCGGCACGAGGATAGACAGCCGGCTCGATCCCCAGAATACCCCATGATGCTCAGGTCCGCCGCATCTCCTGGGTCCGTGGGGTCGGCCGGCCGGCGCTGGCACATAGTGGCCTCCTCGTACCGCTGCCAAACGCCGACCGGCCCCCTTCTTTCCAATGAGCATCAGAGCTCCGTGCCAAAGCACGGAAGACTCTGCGTTTTTTGCGTGTGAAAATCCGGATATCGTTTTTAGGACTGCGACGGCGATGGCACGTTCCGTGCGCTGTCACGTGGCTGCCAACGATGAGGAAGAGTACCCCTCCATTT
>NZ_RZQG01001454.1:0-942 GCF_003998635.1 Mesorhizobium sp. M7D.F.Ca.US.004.03.1.1 | reverse complement strand
CGGCCGCGATCCCGGCCGCCCCCATGGTCGCCGACGCTTCAGTCAAACCTGCCACTGCAAAGAAGGCCGCGCCCAAGAAGGCGGCCGCACCCAAGTCGCCCTCGTCGAAGCCGAAAGGGATCGCGTGATGGACCAGACCCTGCAGAAAGCCCTCGACCAGCTCGACCAGGCCTCCGCCGCAGTTCGGCTGGCAGTGCACAATATGGCGACCATGCCCGGTGGCGCCGATGCGGCGGGTGACGCCGCGCATGCGCTCTCCGGCGGCGCCATCGATCCCTTTGTCTTCCGCTTCGCCATCTTCATCCTGGCGATCTTCGTCGGCTATTACGTCGTCTGGTCGGTGACGCCGGCACTGCACACGCCGCTGATGGCGGTCACCAACGCCATCTCCTCGGTCATCGTTGTCGGCGCGCTGCTGGCCGTCGGCATCTCGGCCTCCGGCATTGCCACCGGCTTCGGCTTCGTCGCGCTGATGCTGGTCTCGGTCAACATCTTCGGCGGCTTCCTGGTCACCCAGCGCATGCTGGCCATGTACAAGAAGAAGGACAAGTAGAGCGCCATGAACGCCAACTTCGCGTCCTTCCTCTATTTGGTCTCCGGCGTCCTGTTCATCATGGCGCTGCGCGGCCTGTCGCATCCGACCACCAGCCGCCAGGGCAATCTCTACGGCATGATCGGCATGGGCATTGCCATCGCCACGACGCTGGCGCTGGCAACCCCGTCCGCCGGGCGCTTCGGCCTGATCGTGCTTGGCCTGGCCATTGGCGGCGGCGTCGGCGCCGTCACCGCGCGCCGCATCGCCATGACCTCGATGCCGCAGCTTGTCGCCGCCTTCCATTCGCTGGTCGGCCTCGCCGCCGTCATGGTGGCTGCCGCCGCCATCTACGCCCCGGAAAGCTTCGGCATCGGCACCGTCGCCGACATTCACGCCCAGGCGCTGAT
>NZ_RZQG01001453.1:0-945 GCF_003998635.1 Mesorhizobium sp. M7D.F.Ca.US.004.03.1.1 | reverse complement strand
CCTATGAAGAGACCGACGACCAGCAGACCGCGATCGACTCGGTGCGGGACGATCTTGCCGCCGGCAAGCCGATGGACCGGCTGATCTGCGGCGATGTCGGTTTCGGCAAGACCGAAGTGGCGCTGCGCGCCGCCTTCATCGCGGCGATGGAGGGTTTTCAGGTCGCGGTGGTGGTGCCGACGACGCTGTTGTCGCGCCAGCATTTCAAGACATTCTCACAGCGCTTTTCTGGCCTGCCGATCCGCGTCGGCCAGGCATCGCGGCTGGTCGGCGCCAAGGAGCTGGCCGAAACCAAGAAGGGCATCGCCGAAGGGCAGGTCGATATCGTTATCGGCACCCACGCGCTGCTTGGTTCCGCGATCTCGTTCAAGAATCTCGGCCTTTTGATCATCGACGAGGAGCAGCATTTTGGCGTCAAGCACAAGGAACGGCTGAAGGATCTGAAGACCGACGTGCACGTGCTGACGCTGTCGGCGACGCCGATCCCGCGCACGCTGCAACTGGCGCTGACTGGAGTGCGCGAACTGTCGCTGATCGCCACGCCGCCGGTCGACCGCATGGCGGTGCGCACCTTCATCTCGCCCTTCGATCCGCTTGTCATTCGCGAGACGCTGCTGCGCGAGCGCTATCGCGGCGGGCATTCCTTCTATGTCGTTCCGCGTATCAGCGATCTGGCGGAAATCCATGATTTCCTGAGAGAATCCGTGCCTGAGCTGAAGGTGGCGGTGGCCCATGGCCAGATGCCGCCGGGTGAACTCGACGACATCATGAATGCCTTCTACGACGGCCAGTACGATGTGCTGCTGTCGACAACGATCGTCGAATCCGGGCTCGACATCCCGACCGCCAACACGCTGATCATCCATCGCGCCGACATGTTCGGCCTGTCGCAGCTCTACCAGCTGCGCGGCCGCGTCGGCCGCTCGAAGGTGCGCGCCTATGCGC
>NZ_RZQG01001452.1:0-950 GCF_003998635.1 Mesorhizobium sp. M7D.F.Ca.US.004.03.1.1 | reverse complement strand
TCGCCACGCAAGGCGGCAGCTTCGGCCTCCTTCAGCGCCAGCGCCATGAAATCGGGCCGCTTCACGCGATTTCCATTCCGATTATCTCCTCGCCACTCGCTGGAGCAAGTCCGTTTCAGAATGAACCGCACTTGCTCCAGGCTTTTGGTTTTCGTTTGTCCTTTCGGAAAAACCGGTCACCACTTTTCCCTGACAAACTCTGGTGATCCTGTTATTGAGCGCATGACCTCGAAAATCGGACTCGGTTTTCGGAAATGATCATGCGCCACATCAAAAATGCTACAGCGTTCGTTGCGCGCCCAAAAGGATGCGCCACGCTGTAGCAGCGCAAACGGACAAAGGCCACATGGACGACAACGACAAGAAATTCCGACCCAAGAAGGGTCCGGTCAGAAGCGGCTCGAAAGCCGCGGCACCGCGCAGCCGTGATGGCGCCGCCGGCAAAGGCGGCAAGCCGTCCTTTGGCGCCAAGAAACCTTACGCACCGCGTGGCGATCGGCCGATGGCTGCCGATAGCGAGCGGCCGAAGCGCGACTTCAAGGGCGGTGACAAGCCATTCAGCAAAGGTCCGCGCCCCGAAGGCAAGCCTTTTGAGAAGCGTGAGGGGCCACGCAAGCCCTACGCACCGCGCGGCGACCGCCCGGTGGCCGCTGAGGGCGAGCGCAAGCCCTATGAAAAGCGTGAGGGGCCACGCAAGCCCTACGCACCGCGCGGCGACCGCCCGGTGGCCGCTGAAGGTGAGCGCAAGCCCTATGAGAAGCGCGAAGGCCCACGCAAGCCCTACGCACCGCGCGGCGACCGCCCGGTGGCCGCTGAGGGCGAGCGCAAGTCCTATGAAAAGCGCGAAGGGCCGCGCAAACCTTATGCACCGCGCGGCGACCGGCCAATGGCGGCCGAAGGCGAGCGCAAGCCCTATGAAAAGCGCGAAGGGCCGCGCAAACCTTATGCAC
>NZ_RZQG01001451.1:0-951 GCF_003998635.1 Mesorhizobium sp. M7D.F.Ca.US.004.03.1.1 | reverse complement strand
GCGCTCTACGGGACCATCCTTCCCGGTCAGCCAGCTTCGGCCGTCAAAGATATGATCGCCGGCGGCGTCGTGGCCTTCAAGGTTTCGACCTTCGAGAGCAACCCGATACGCTTTCCCCGCATTCCGCCTGACCAAATTCTTGACATCTTCGAGGCCCTTGCCGGCACAAGCCTCCCGCTTGGCGTGCACAACGAGGATCAAGAGATCGTTCGTGCGCGTATCGCCGCGGCCAGGGCGTCAGGCCAAAACGGGATCAAAGCGCATGCCGCAAGCCGACCTCTTGCCGCCGAGCTAGCAGCAACAGCGCAGTTCCTTGAGCTTGGCGCGGATGCCGCAGCTCATGCCCATATCGTTCATTTGACAAGCCGTCGCGGTTTTCGACTTGTTCACAATTACCTCCAGGACGGCTACCGCTCGACCGGCGAGTTATGTGTCCACTATCTTTGGTTCGATCCAGCCGTTGATGAAGCGTTGGGCGCCCGTATAAAGGTCAATCCGCCAATCCGCCCGGGGGAAATCAATGCACTTTGGCAAGACGTGGTTGATGGGCGCGTTGCCTTTGTCAGTTCGGATCACTCCAGCTGGCCAATCGACAACAAGCTTACGCAATCGATCTTCGATGCTGGTGCCGGGATGCCAGGATTGGAAACCCTGCTTCCTGCCTTCTTCACCGGTGCGGAACGGCGCGGGTTCGATGCCGCGGCTCTGACCTTGCAGTACCTTTGCGCACGTCCCGCAAAATTCTTTGGCCTCTGGCCGCGCAAAGGCACAATCAAAGTCGGAGCTGATGCCGATCTGACTGTTCTTTCTCGGGCCACAAATATTTGGGATTCGGCAAAGGCACAGGATGAATTGAACTGGAGCCCGTTCGACGGAAAGGAATTCACTGTCTCTGTTGCGCGTACTTATGTCGGGGGGCAGCTGGCATGGGATGGAAACGAGATTCTCAAC
>NZ_RZQG01001450.1:0-952 GCF_003998635.1 Mesorhizobium sp. M7D.F.Ca.US.004.03.1.1 | reverse complement strand
GATCGTCACCGTGCGGGCATCGATGAATGCATCGTCAGTCGATTCATACTGACGCGCGTTCAGCCACCACAAGACCAGCCCCAAGGCAATCAGGAACAGCACGAGCAAGATCGCGATGGATATGTAGGGGTGCCGTCGTGGGAAGCGCAGCAGGCTGGGCTTTGGTTCTTCGGCGTCGTTGTCACGCGTTTTGCTCTTCGTAGCGTCAACCCGGCCCGCATCTTCCCTGCGTTTTGGCGAGGCGTCTGATTTGGCCCTGCGCGACGTACCCTGCGTGTCGCTGGTTTCGGCAGGCTCTTTGGTTTGGGTTTTCGCGTCCACGGGAGAACTCTTAGGAAGGTGTCGACCGTTTTGGCAGTGGCCAATCAACGACAGCCGCTCGCAAAAGGTTCCTGACGACCGATGATGGTTTCGCGCCTGGTGAAGTCGACTCAGCCTATTACGACCCTTATCACGATCGCCGGAATCACGATGCCGACCAACCCGGCTATGAAGATGATTCGACGTGTGCGTGTTCGCAGGATGATCTCACCCTGCCGCGCCCGCTCCGCCGAGAATACACGCCCATCGTCACTGTTCTTGTCATGCCGATCATCGCTCATGATCGTTTCTCTCGTGCTTTCGAAAGACAACCATCGCCCGGCAGGTGAAGTTCCGGATGCGTCGATGCAGCCAACAAAAAATTGATCACAGGCGCGTGAGGAGGGAACTTTGATCTTGGCGGTTGGTTGGGTCCGCTTGAGACCCAGCCAGCCCGGAGCCAGCCATGTCCGAAGCCAAAATTGCCAGTGGCCTGAGCAGACGCATGTTCATGACGGCCTCTGTTTCGGCGGTAGCGGCAATGCCGCTTGTCAATTCCTCGAAGAGCGCTGACCAGCCAACGTCCGCCAAACCGGCCGGACCGCGCGACCTGTCGGCGGTTTCAATGCGTATCAACAAACAGCCCTACAAC
>NZ_RZQG01000144.1:0-9684 GCF_003998635.1 Mesorhizobium sp. M7D.F.Ca.US.004.03.1.1 | reverse complement strand
GTCCTGCGCCGAGCGGCCGCCCGAAATCACGAGCACGAGGCCACGCACCCAGATGTAGGACGCCAGCGTGATGATGAAGGCGCTCATCTTCACCTTGACCACCAGATAGCCATTGAAAGCGCCGATGAGGCCGCCGACGGCCAGCGCCAGCAGCAGCGACACCGGAACCATCAGCCATTCGGGATGCAATTGAACGCCAAGCCCTATTCCGGACGAGCAGAACAGGATGCCGACCGCCATGGCGCTGAGCGCTGCCACGGATTCGACCGACAGGTCCATGTGACCGGCGATGATTACCAGCGCCAGGCCGATCGACATGACGCCGAGCACGCTGGACGCCTCGATGATGTTGGCGAAGATACCGAGTTGGAAATAGTTCGGGACGAAGATCGAGAAGACCACCAGCACGAACAGCAACATGAACCAGACGAGGTTGTCGAGAACGAACTCCAGGGCTATGCGTGTGCGCGGGTTCATGGGCTGATCCGGTTGGCGCACGACCCCGAAAATCAAGCTGATTTTCGCAAGGATCGGGCGCGGATTCAAATTCGCCACGGCGTCCCTTCGGACGCGGCGTTGTGAAAGGGCAGGCTCCGGGCCGCTACGGCCCGGAGCGCTTTCAAATGACTATTCGACCGACTTGACGGTGTCCGTCGGCGGCTTCTGGTTGCCCCAGAAGGCCGGGTTGTCGACATTTTCCTTGGTGATGGCGGCACCCGGGATCTTGATGTTCGGGCCCCAGGCTTCCTTGGTGACGGTCGATTTCAGGCCGAGCACGTCGTATTCGCCGGGCTTGATCTCTTCCTTCTTGGCGATCTTGTCCATGAACATGGCGACAGCCGCGGCCTGCGCGTAGAGCGGCTGCTCGACTTCGACGTTGAGCCAGCCCTTGCGGATCAGGTCGAGGCCGACCGGAGCGCCGTTCGAGCTCATCAGCATGACGTCGCCCGGCTTCTTGCCGGCGGCCTCGAGCGAGGCGACAGCAGCGACCGAAAGATGCGCGGCATGGCTGAAGATCAGATCGATGTCGGGGTTCGCCAGCATCTGGTCGGCAACGATGGTGCCGGCATTGCTGGCTTCCCACTGCATGGCCGGAAGCGAGATGATCTTGACGTCCGGAAACGCCTTCATCTTCTCTTCAAAGCCCTTCTGGATGTCGAGCGTGTAGGGGTCGCCGGGGTCGCCGAGCACCTGCAGGACCTTGCCCTTCACCGAGCCGTTCTTTGCTTTCAGCAGCTTCTCGGCCTGGTCGGCGGCGACGTATCCGATCTCGACCGTTCCGGCGACAGAGGTGAAGTCGGATGGCGTCGACGTGATCTGGCGGTCGAACTCGACCACCGGAATGCCGGCCGCGCGGGCGGCTTCAATGGACGGCTTCAGTGCGTTGAAATCGACGGCGGCAAGGATGATCGCCGCCGGCTTCAGCGCGATGACGTCGTTCATCTGTGACTGCTGGGCGTCGGTCTTGTTGTCGGCGTTCAGCGTCTTCATCTCGTAGCCAGTCTGCTTCAGGAACAGTTCCAGCGCGCTCACCGAGCCGGTCTGGAACTCGTCCAGCAGGGTCGGCACCATATAGTAGACGATACCCTTGGACTGGGCGAATGCCGGCGTGAGCGTGGCAAAGGCCAGTGCCAGGATACCGAAGACAGCAAGAAGTATTCGCTTCATGTCGTTCGCTCCTCTTAAGCCGGACCCCTCTTTTGTCCCTCAGCCCGCCGGTCCGGCACCGGCAAGCGTCTCTCCGGTGATCATGTTGATCACCGCATCGGGACTTGTTTTGTTGCGTGCGACATCGCCGGCCACGACGCCTTGCCGGATCACCACGATCCGGTCGGCGACCTGGAAGGCCTGCTGCATGATATGGGTGATGATGACGACGCCGATGCCCTGGTTCGCCACCTGGCGGATCATGTCGAGGCCGCGCCGCGTCTGTTCGACGCCAAGCGCTGCGAACGGTTCGTCGAGCAGCACCAGCTTGCCGCCCCAGTGCACGAACCGGTTCAGCTCGATGGCCTGCCGCTGGCCGCCCGAAAGATGCTCGACATTGGTGCGCAGCGAGGGAATGCGGGTCCCGGCGCTGGCCAGCGCCTTTCCGACGACGGCTTCCATGGCGCGCTCGTCGAGCACGGGAATGCCGAGAACCTTCCGGGTGATCTCGCGGCCCATGAAGAAATTGGCGACCACGTCGACATTGGTGCACAGCGACAGGTCCTGGTAGACGGTCTCGATGCCCGCCGCCTTGGCCTCGGCGGGCGACCGGGCAAGAAACTCCTTGCCCTCGAACAGCATACGGCCCGAGGTCGGCTCCAGTCCGCCTGCGATGATCTTGACCAGCGTCGATTTGCCGGCGCCATTGTCGCCCAGCAGCGCCACGACCTCGCCCTTGCCGATCGAGAAGCTGATCCCCTTGAGCGCTTCGATCGCGCCATAGTTCTTGGTGACGTTGTCGAGCACCAGCAGGGGTTCGTTCATGCCGCAATCTCCCTGGCTTTGAGAAGGTCGCGCTCGCGCTCGCGTTCGGCAGCGAACATCTGCCCGAAGCGGGGTGACAGCACCCCCGAAACCGCAAGGGCGGCAGCACCGCGCAACACCGAATGTTGCCCGCCGCGCGCGACGAGAATTCGAGGCGTCGTGCGGTCCTTCCGTGCGGAAACGGAGTTGTGCAAGCCGCCGGCCGAACCAGCCAGCCGTTCGAGCAGATCGGCGGATGCCAGCCCGCCGAGGATGACCGTCTCCGGGTCGAACAGGTTCTCGATGATGGCGACGGCATTGTGGAAGATCGGGCCGACTTCAGCCACCCAATCGGCCTCGCTGCCGTTCCAGCGCCGAAGCGCCTCGAGCGAGAGGTATCTTTCGAGACAGCCGCTGTTGCCGCACGGGCAAGCCTCGCCGCCGGGAACGACGGGAATGTGTCCGATCTCGCCGGCATTTCCCCAGGCGCCGCGCAAGGCGCCGCCGTCATGAACCATGACACCGCCAAGGCCGACGCCGAAATAGAGATAGTAGTATTCGGAAAACTGGGCGCCGAGGCCGTAGAGGCGCTCGCCCATGGCCGCTGCCGCCATGTCGGTTTCAAAGAAGGCCGGCAATCCGGTCGAGGCAGCCAGCCGCTCGCGCAGCGCCACATCCTTCCAGCCGGTCATGGTGGTCGGGCCGACAAAACTCATGGATTCGACGCCGAACGGTCCGGGCAGGGCCAGGCCGACCCCGAGCACCCGTCCGCCAGCCCGCAGTCTGGTCAATTCGATCACCATCGCCCCGATCAGGTCGAAGGCATGGTCCGGCGCCGCGTTCGGAGCTTCGCGATAGTTGCTCTCGATTACGTCGCCGCTCAGATTGATCAAGGCGGCACTGATGCCGAGCGGGGTGATGTGGACGCCGACGGCATAGCCGCCCTCGGGGTTGATGCGCAGGGTCGCCGGGGGCAGGCCGCGCCCCTTCGGCTCTTCGCGCAGCGACAGGATGTAGCCTTGGTCTTCCAGTTCGCGGACGATGGTCGACACGGTCTGGACGGTGAGGCCGACACGCCGGGCAATCTCGCCGCGGGCGATCGGTCCATGCAGGCGGATGGACTCGAGCACGATGCGCCGGTTGTACGGCCGCCCGAACTCCTGATTGGTCCCCCGCAGTGCCATGACGTGCGCCCCTTGGAGAGGGTAACTTGGCACCGCTTATTTATTCAGTCAAATGGAATTCAAAAATAAATGGTGGCGAAACCCGAATCCATGGAAGGCCGTGAAAGGACGCATCCTGCTCAGGACCTGCCTACGCGCCGCGCTGGCTGATTGCCGGCTTGTCGAAACCGTTTCAAAGGTGGCGAACCCGACCGTTGATCCGACAAAGCATGGAGCAAAGATGATCGAATTGCCGTTTGCCCGCGACGAGTACCAACAGCGGCTGCGCAAGATCCGTACCGAGATGGCCAAGCGCGGTCTCGAACTCCTTGTTGTCAACGACGTTGCCAACCAGCATTACATCACCGGCTATGATGGCTGGTCATTCTATACGCCGCAGGTGGTGCTCGTTCCAATCGAAGAGGTCGAGCCGGTCTGGATCGGGCGCGCCATGGATGCGGCCGGCGGTCTTCTGACAGCCTGGATGAAGCCGGAAAACGTGGTTGGCTTCCCGGAAGACCACGTTCAGCGCGTCGATCGCCATCCCATGGACTGGATCGCGAATTGGATCGTCGCGAAGGGCTGGGGTATCAGACATATCGGCATCGAACTCGAAGCCTACTATTTCTCGCCGAAAGGGCATGCCCGGCTCGTCGCCGGACTGCCCAATGCAAAATGGCATGATGCTGATCTGCTGGTGAATTGGATTCGAGCGGTCAAATCGGCGCCCGAGATCGCCTATTTGCGCAAGGCCTCGACCTTGGCCGAAGCAGCGGTCACGCGGGCCTTCGAAGTGATCGCGCCGGGTGTTCGCGAGTGCGATGCCATCGCCGCCATCCAGGCGGCGCAGATCGCCGGTAGTGCGGACTTCGCGGGTGACATCACCGCGCTGCCGCCGACAATTCTCGGCGGCGAAAATGCGTCCGCGCCGCACATCATGTGGAGCGACAGGCGGTTTGGGGACAACGAGACGATTGCGCTCGAACTTGCCGGCGTCTGCCGCCGCTATGCCGCCGGGCTGGCGCGAACCCTGCAGCTTGGCAAAACACCGACAAATGTCAGGGATACGGCAAAAGCGGTGCTCGAAGGCATGGATGCGGTGCTCGATGCGGTCAGGCCGGGAACATCAGCCGAAGCGGTCGAGGGCGCTTGGCGCAAGGTCATTCAACGCTACGGACTGAAGAAGGAGTCGCGCATCGGCTATTCGATCGGCGTCGCCTATCCGCCGGATTGGGGCGAGCACACGATCAGCCTCAGGCCGGGCGACAAGACTGTGCTTGAACCGGGCAACGTCGTGCATTCCATCCTCGGCATGTGGATGGACGGCTGGGGCATCGAGATCAGCGAGACCATCCTGGTCACCGAAACCGGCCATGAGACGCTGACCAGGTTCCCGCGAGAGATCCATGTCAAATCCTGAGGGTCCGGCCATGGCAAGCGGTTCTGCGAATCCCGACACGACCGATATCGATGCCGGAATTCTCGACCGGATGATCGAGATCCGCCGCCATCTGCACCGCAATCCGGAGCTTTCGAACCGCGAAGCCAACACGCAGCGTTATCTCAGGCAGATGCTGGTGGATCAGGGAATTGCCGACATTCGCGATGTCGCGGGCTTTGGCCTCGCGGTCGACATTGTCGGCACCGGCAAGCCGTCAAATCGAAAGCTGGCTATTCGCGCCGACATCGACGCCTTGCCGATCGAGGAGGAGTCCGGTGTCGAATTCGCATCGATGAACCCAGGTGTGATGCATGCCTGCGGCCATGATGCGCACGCATCGATGGCCTTTGCGGTCGCCGCCCATCTTCACCAGTCAAGGGACGACTTTGGCGGAACCGTCCGCCTGTTCTTCCAGCCGGCGGAGGAAGACGAACCGTCGGGCGGCAAGCGGGTGGTGGAGGAGGGGCTTCTCGACGACATCGACGCCGCCATCTGCGTCCACGTCGATCCGTACACGCCGACCGGCAAGATCGCCGTGAGTTCCGGCCCTTATACTCTGGCCTGCGATACATTTGATGTTCTCGTCACCGGCTCGGCCGCGCATGTTCGTGCGATATTGGAGGCAATAGCAACGGCCCACGGCGCCAGTGTGCAGCTCGACATCCACAAGGGCGAACCCGGCGTCGTCAACGACGTCGAGATGACGGAGTTGATTGTCGCCAGTGCCAAGGCCTGCATCGGGGTTGACAATGTTCTCAACACGCCTGGATGGACGATCGCGGACGACTTTGGCTACTACAGCGAGAAGTGTCCGTCGGTCTACTTCCGGCTCGGCATCCGCAACGAGGCGGTCGGATCGGTGTTTCCGCTTCACCATGCCCGGTTTCGCGTCGATGAGGCCGCCTTGAAGGTCGGCGCGGCCACCCTGGTTTCGGCAGCGACCTCGTTTCTGTCGATGCACCGGGAAAACTGACCAACGGACGGTGGAAACCGCTCATGGTCCATCAACGGCCACGATCGGCCATCGGCCGCATCGAGCAGAATCCCGAAATCGCCTACAGATACTGGGCGACCTTCTTGCCGACAGTCAGGAAGCGCAGGGGATCGATGGCTTCGCCATTGTGGCGGACCTCGTAGTGCAAATGCGGGCCGGTCGAGCGGCCGCTGCTGCCGGTCTTGCCGATGACGGCGCCGGCGTCCAGTTTCTCGCCCACGGTCACGTCGATCTCGCTGAGATGTCCGTAGCGCGTCGCAAAGCCATTGCCGTGGTCGACTTCCACCATGCGGCCATAGCCGCCGTTCCAACCTGCCTTGGTGACGATGCCGGGCGCCGTGACCTTTGCGGCCATACCGATCGGCGCCCTGAAATCCATACCGGAATGGAGTGCTGCGGTGCCGAGGATAGGGTCGGTGCGCACGCCGAACGGGCTGGTGACGGAGTGGCCCGGCGCCGGATTGGTGAGCGGCAGCTGGCGCGCTTCCTTCTTGAGGTGGTCGAGCGCGTCAAGCGCTTCGTCCAACTCCTTGACCTTGCTGTCGAACATCATCGAACTGTCGAGTGGGATCAGCGGTCCGCCGACATCGCTATCGCCCTTGCCGAAGTCGCTGTCGACGGGCAGCCCGGCTGCTTGAAGCGCCTGGGTGATCGCGTCGGCGCTCTTGTAGGCGTTGTCGGCAAGCGTGCTGATGCGGGTGAGCTGGTCGCTCTCGATGGATTTCAGCGACTGGTTGATCGAGACGAACAGCTTGTCGGCACGATCCGCGGCTGAATCGTTGGGCAGCGGATCGGAGCGCGTCGACCACAGCGAGAACGGCCTGGTGTCGCCGGAGCCGAGGTCGGCGCTCAGGCTGGCGACCGCATAGCTCTGCGCAGGTGGGGCGATGCTGCCGGTCACTTCGGCGCGTTTGTCCGGCTTCGCAACCGCTGCCGGATCTTCGGCCGGCGCCGCGCCGACTTCGTTCTCGGCGCGTTCAAGCAGCGGGCCAAGCCGGCCGTGGCGCTGACTCAGCTGGCTCTGGCGTTCAAGCAGTTCGCTGACCTTGGTTTCCATCAATTGCTGGTCGAGCAACTGGCGGCTGGTGATACGGTCGACCTGGGCGCGAAGCGCCGAAATGCGGTCTTCATAGGCTTGCTGCATGCGCGCCTGCCGCGCCGTGGTGGCGCCGATCAGGTCGTCGCGCAGTACGAGATAGGAGGTGGCCATGAGGTAGCCGATGGCAATGGCAGCGAGCGCCGAGCCAATAAAGGCCACGAGCCAGGGGCGGATCGTGAAGTGCCTGATCTCGTTGCCCCGGGCGATGATGACCGTATGGGGCTCCTTGCGCCTGCCGAAGACTGCTGACTGACCGGTTGCGTTCACGGGACCAAGCTTTCGGTTACGACACCACGACAGCTCGATTACACATTATTAGGGTTAACAAAGGCTTGCGGCGCCGGCTTGCTGGCGGCGATTGCCCGCCAGACGGGCGTAGGGTTGTAGGGAGTCAGCCGTGCCGGCAAAACCTCAAAGGGCGCGAACGGCCTCGAGCACGTCCTCGGCATGGCCCTTGACCCGGACCTTGCGCCAGATCCTGGCGATCCGCCCGTCGCGGCCGATCAGGAACGTCGCGCGCTCGACGCCCATGTATTTGCGGCCGTACATCGATTTCTCGACCCACAGATGGTAGGCTTCGATCACCTTGCGCTCCTCGTCGGCGGCGAGGTCGACGGTGAGATTGTATTTCGACTTGAACTTGTCGTGCTTTTTGGCGTTGTCAGGTGAGAGGCCGATCACGACGGCACCGGCCTTCTCGAACTCCGGCTTCAACTGCGAAAAACTTATTGCCTCTTGCGTGCAGCTCGTCGTGTCGTCCTGAGGATAGAAATAGAGGACGACGGGTTTTCCGGACGAGGCAGCGAGGCTGAGCGACCCACCACCATCGCGGGGCAGATCGAATTGCGGCGCCAGATCGCCTACGTCGAGGTCAGCCATATCGATGCCCTTGTTTGTGGTTACGCGCCAAGCCACACCGATATAGTGTCGAACGGGGATTCGTCCACGATCGAGTTCGTACAACGGAAAATTGCGTGGATCAGGAGCAACCGCAGCACGAGAAGATCCGGTTCAGGCGTGATGAGATCACCGACCTGGCGGCCTTTCCGTCCGCCTGCCGCGTGCCGCCGCTCGGTCAGGCGTCGATCGGGCGCGGCTTTCGCATGCTGTCGCGGCTGTTTGCCGGCTTGGTCGCTCTTGTGCTGCTGGCGGCCGTGCTCGTTTATCTGGTTGGTGCCTCCGGCATCGGGGCCGACCGGCTTCGTACCGAGGCGGAAACGGCTCTTGAGAAACTGGCCGGTGTCGATGTCAATGTCGCGGTCGGGCCTGCCCGCATCACGCTCGACAGTTCGAGTTTCGTCGCGCTCCAGGTCAGCGACGTCAGCCTGAAGACATCAGACGGCAAGCCGATGGCCGATGCCGGCCGCGTGCGCTTTGGCGTGCGCCTGGTCCCGCTGCTGTGGGGCGATGTGCGGCTGACCAGCGCCAGGATCTCCGATGCCCACATTGTCGTCGCCGCGATGCCGTCAGGCGGCGACTGGACCGCCGCGCTGCGCAATGAGGACGGCCTCATCGATCCGGAGAAGCTGTCCACTGCGGTGTTCGGAAACGTCAACCGGGCACTCGATGCCGTGCGGGAAGATTCGCTGCGCCAGATCGATCTTCGCAATGTCGAATTCGTGCTGCCCGAAACCGCAGCGATCAAGCTCTTCAAGATAACCGACGCCACCGTCGTGCAGTCGGGACCGGGCGGCATGCAGTTTTCCTCCAAGGCGGATGTCGACGGCAGGACGGTTACCGTTGCAGCTTCCGCCACCCGCGATATCGCGGCGCACCGTGTCACGGCGCTGGATGCGAGCATCGATCTGGCGGATGCCGGTGACACGACGGCCGCTGCCGGCAAGTTGGGCGCGGTCACGCTGAAACTGACAGGATCGGAAGGGTTCGGCGTGAATGCATCGCGGCTCACGGCCGCGTTGTCATCGACGGGCTCGATCCTCGATCTCGGCACGCGTGGGCTGCTTCCGGCCAACGTCGATGTCAATGCGACGCTGGTTGCCGGCAGCAACAAGGTCCAGGTCGACAGATTGCTGTTGAAGACCGGCCGCTCGACATTCGATTTCGCTGGTTCGATCGGGCCGAAACCGGCAACCGGAGCGGCGGGTGAGGAGCCGTCCTATCGCTACGATCTGACCAGCGACGGTTCGTCGCTGGCACCTTCGGAGTCGCCTGAGCCAGCGCTCACCTTCCTCGCCCGGATTGCCGGTGTCTACAACACGGTGAGCCACAGACTGGTCGTCGAGCAGATCGCGCTTCGGTCCGCTGCCTCCGGCGAGGTGCTCGGCACCGCCGCCGTGGCGTTCGTCGACGGCAAGGCGCCGGGGATCAATCTGGCGTTCAACATCCACAACATGCAGGTCTCTCACGTCAAGCAGCTGTGGCCATGGTTTTCAGCGCGCAACGCCCGGCTGTGGGTGCTGGCCAATCTGTTCGGCGGCCGCGTCGTCGACGCCAACCTCCAGTTCCAGGTCGTGCCGGGCCGTCTGGGCAACGGCGTGCCGCTGTCCGCCGACGAGGTGTTCGGCCGCTTCCAGAT
>NZ_RZQG01001449.1:0-956 GCF_003998635.1 Mesorhizobium sp. M7D.F.Ca.US.004.03.1.1 | reverse complement strand
GGCTAACCTCTGCATAAAGGGGGAAAGAGCCGCGTTATCTGGCGTAAAGCCGTTTGCTGCGACCTTTCCAGAGATCACCAGATACATACGGATCACTTCCATCACAATCAGCAGTCCCAGTGCCCACGAGATGAATCCAGTCAATGCAAACGCAGTCGCCGACATATGCCGTCCCCGTTGCTCCAGTCTCGGTCTTCGTAACCAAACAACTAGTCTACCGGTATGCGTTGGTGGAGGCCAATGGCACACCAGTGGCGCATTTCTGACCGGCAGATTTGTGGCCGCTACCGGCCTGGCAGGTTTCGGCTGGGATTTGCGATAAGCTGCCGTTCTAGGCGAGCCTATGTCGGTCATTCTGGGCCAGAACTTCAAAAGAGGAAGGCAACGAACCTCAAGACGACGCCACCACTGCCAGACAAGATGCTGGAAGCATGTCGAGCTAATTGGCAACCCAAAGACTTTTGAGCTCGTGTCCGACAGCCCAATGGGCGGATGCGTCGGTGTCGGTGCACCTGGACTCGTAAGGGTCGCGAACCATCTGGAATTCGCCGTCCATTACCGCGCCAAATAGGAAGCACTCGTCCTTGTACTGCCCGCGTTCTGCGCTCGCCATCTTGACAGTTGCCTTCACGACGATGCCGTCAAGGTTCCGGCCCTTCCAGTTGATGGTGCCATAGTCCTGGATCTCAGAGGCCACGTCCGTGGGCTTCCAGTTGTCGTGTGAAAGGCCGGCAGTCCACTTTGCAAAGTCAGGGAACAGGGTCTCGATATCGATCCCGGAAGACGGGCTGGCCTTATCCGCCGGGCCTAGGACGGTCCGCTTTAGGCCATCCGAAAAGAGGTTCAGAAGTGTGGTCGCGGCCGGCCCGTTCTTCTGGCGCAGATCAGCCTGGCGGGCTGCCCTCGAGTTTCTTTCGTCAGCCTCGCGCTGGGCCGCGATCTTCTTTTCCTCGTCG
>NZ_RZQG01001448.1:0-958 GCF_003998635.1 Mesorhizobium sp. M7D.F.Ca.US.004.03.1.1 | reverse complement strand
CTTCTCGGCCCGCATCATCGATGCGCGCAGTTCGGCGAGATCGGTCTCTTCGCCCGGCTGCGGATCGAGCTTGGTCAGTTCGGCCACCGCCGCTCGTAGATAATCGGCCTCGCGAGCGGCCGCCGCCACCTTGGCGCGATGACGCGACAGCTCCTGCTCGCTGACGCGCCAGTGCCGCCATGCCTCGCCGGCCGAGCGGACGGCGCCGAGATGGCCGCCGAAAGCGTCGAGCACCTCGCGGTGCGCGCCGGGATCGACCAGCGCACGTTCGTCATGCTGGCCGTGGATCTCGACCAGCGCGCGGCCGACATCGCGCATCAGGGTGACGCTCGAAGGCTGATCGTTGACGAAGACGCGGGTACGGCCATCCGCCGTCTGCAGGCGGCGCAGGATGATGTCGCCGTCATCCTCGATGGCGTTTTCGGCAAGCAGCGCGCGCACCGGATGGTTGCGCGGCACGTCGAATACGGCGATGACCTGACCTTGCGCCGCGCCATGGCGCACCAGCGACGCGTCGCCGCGCGCACCGAGCGCCAGCGACAAGGCATCGAGCAGGATGGATTTGCCGGCGCCGGTTTCGCCGGTCAGCACCGAAAGACCCGGCTGGAAGTCGATATCCAGCTTTTCGATCAGGACGATATCGCGGATCGACAGTCTGGAAAGCATCAGAACCCGAATCTAGAACGGCACGCGACCATTTGCAGTCGCAGCGCCGCACTATCTTTTTGTTTGAGCGTCGGATCAATCCGAAAAGCGCTGTGAACGCTTCAGTCGATGCTCAGACGTCAGGCGCCGGTGATCATCTTTCCGGCCTTGGATATCCACGACCCGGCATTTTCGCGCGGTGCAAGCCCATTGCTCTGCAGCAGCTTGTAGGAATCCTTGTACCACGAGCTGTCGGGGTAGTTGGTGCCGAGCACGGCGGCCGCGGTCTGTGCCTCCGAGGTCAGGCCCATCG
>NZ_RZQG01001447.1:0-959 GCF_003998635.1 Mesorhizobium sp. M7D.F.Ca.US.004.03.1.1 | reverse complement strand
GGGCTGGTTCGTGGTCGAGGCCGAGCAGGACCCGAAGAAGAACCCGCCGCTCAGGATGGCGGAGGTCGGCTACAAGGAATTGATGCGCGTCATGACCGCCGCCGGCTACACGGTCGAGACGCAGGGCTTTCCCAATGCCTAGGGCTTCCTCAATGCCTGATGCGATGGGTTCCCGGCGAAGCCGATTGCTGTAGATTGGCCCGATGAAAGATTACGAGCACCCCTTCTTCCGGCCTTTGTGGCGGCGTGTCGCCGTCGTCGCGGTCTGCGTCATCTGGTCGATCATCGAGTTCGCCACCGGCACGCCGTTCTGGGGCGTGATCGCGCTCGGCTTCGCCGGCTACGCCGTCTGGCAGTTCTTCTATCTCTACAAGCCGGCCGACGAGAGCAAGGCAGCGGCCGAGCCCGAACCGAAGGAGTGACTGGGATGTCGAAGCTGCTCGTCAAAGCCAACAAGGGCCATGGCCGCGTCGCCCATGTGACGCCGCAAATCGCGGGTTGGACCTATGTCGGTTTCGACCTGCATCGGCTGAAGCCCGGCGAGAGCGCCTCCGGGAAAACGGAGGATCGCGAAGTCTGCCTGGTGTTCGTCACCGGCAAGGGCAAGGCGTCAGCCGGCGGCAAGGATCTCGGCCTGCTCGGCGAGCGCATGTCGCCCTTCGAGGGCAAGCCGTGGTCGGTCTATGTTCCGCAAGGCTCGGACTGGTCGGTGACCGCAGGTACCGAGCTGGAACTGGCGGTCTGCTCGGCGCCGGGCCTTGGCGGCGGTCTGCCGGTGCGGGTGATCGCACCGGACGATCTTGGCCAGGAGGTGCGCGGCAAAGGCACCAACACGCGCTACGTCACCAACATCCTGCCGGAGGGCAAGCCGGCCGATTCGCTGCTGGTGGTCGAAGTCATCACGCCCGGCGGGCATCCGTCGAGCTACCCGCCGCACAAGCACGACCAGGACAATCTGC
>NZ_RZQG01001446.1:0-963 GCF_003998635.1 Mesorhizobium sp. M7D.F.Ca.US.004.03.1.1 | reverse complement strand
ACGTAAGATATGGCGATTGGCGACTGAGTCGCGAGGTCGTTGCCATTGCCGAAAAGACAAGTGATGTCACAACTGGGGGTCGTCTCGCCTCAGCCAGAGCCTCAATGAGATCGCGAAGCCGCCTGAATCCGGCGCGTTCGCGTTTGCAAATCCAGGCGCCCATTGCACGCGCGACGCGCCCGGCATTCACGCGGTTCGTCAAGGTCACCCGATACGATTTGAACGTTGGCGCTCACAACAAAAAAGAAAAGATCGAGTCTTTCCGCGGGCCAACACGCTGTCAAGGCCCGGTAGCGCTGTCAGGGCTCCCGCCTGGCGGGGCTGCGTCAACCGGCGCCGATGAATCACTTGCGTCGGTGGGCACAGCTCACTGCACAAAAACATGCCAACCCGCACAGTTGGCCAAAGCGCACAGACTCTGACCGCGACTCCCGACCTTGATGAAGCACTGAATTGAAAGAGGCAACAATGACGACCGAAGTCATTTCCCACGTGAAAGCGAAGCGCGGCCGCGAGTTGCGTTGCAAAGGATGGAAACAGGAAGCGCTTCTGCGAATGCTGGAGAACAACCTAGAAAATGGTCAGGACCCCTCAAGGCTGATCGTCTATGGCGGCATCGCCAAGGCGGCCCGTAACTGGGAAAGTTATCATGCAATAGTTGACACGTTGAAGCAGCTGGAAAACGATGAAACCATGGCGGTGCAGGCCGGTATGCCAGTTGCGGTGTTCAAGACGCACAAGCTGGCACCACGAGTGGTCATGGGCCTGTCCAATGTAATCCAGTGCGACTGGCCAAAATTTTATGATTTGATCGACAAGAATCTGACCACCTTCTCCTCCTATACTGCTGGGCCCTGGGAATATATCGGCAGTCAAGGCGTCGTTGAGGGCACCTTTGAGACCATCGCCTGCATAGGCGAGGAGAAATGGGATGGCGATTTGCGCGGCCGCATCTTCTTTACC
>NZ_RZQG01001445.1:0-963 GCF_003998635.1 Mesorhizobium sp. M7D.F.Ca.US.004.03.1.1 | reverse complement strand
GTGCCAGAGCGCGGGCCAGCGGCACGGCATTGGCGACATCAGAAATCTTCAGCACCGGGATGACCGGCTGGCCGTTGAGGAGCGACAGGAGTTTTTCGGTCTTGCTGGGCATCTGTCTCTCCGTATCCTAGGGAATTTCAACCGATTAGCAGACAGGTGTTTGCCTGTCCATGAAACCGGTCGCGTCGCGTTGTCACGCGCCGTCGTCGGACAGCTTACGGGCTCTTCCCCGACAGGGCCATGACAGGATCCGGAGCCGTTTTGCCTTGAATCGGCTTTTACGAGCGTCTAGTTGCTCTGGCAATGACACCGTCCAATCCATCCCAGCCCCTTCGCGTCGCCGCGCTCTACCGGTTTGCCCGGCTCGACGCCTTTGAGGCGCTGCGGGCGCCGCTTGCTGCCTTCTGTTGCGGGCGCGGCATCAAGGGCACGCTGCTTCTGGCGCATGAAGGCATAAACGGCACCGTCGCTGGC
Source organism: Mesorhizobium sp. M7D.F.Ca.US.004.03.1.1 (assembly GCF_003998635.1). NCBI lineage: Bacteria > Pseudomonadati > Pseudomonadota > Alphaproteobacteria > Hyphomicrobiales > Phyllobacteriaceae > Mesorhizobium > Mesorhizobium sp. M7D.F.Ca.US.004.03.1.1. Next base: position 489 of record NZ_RZQG01001445.1, on the reverse strand, counting down.
GGCGAAACGGCGATCGCCGAACTGATCGGCTATCTCGAAGCCATCGAAGGGCTCGCCGGCCTCGAGGTCAAGTACAGCGTTGCTACGGAAATGCCGTTCCACCGCATGAAGGTGCGGCTGAAGCGCGAGATCGTCACCATGGGTGTCGATGATATCGACCCTTCCAAAAGCGCCGGCACCTATGTCGCGCCGGCCGACTGGAACGCGCTGATTTCGCAGCCCGATACTGTCATCATCGACACGCGCAACGCCTACGAGGCGTCGATCGGCACTTTCAGGGGTGCGATCGACCCAGCCACCGCAAGCTTTCGCGAGTTCCCGGCCTGGGTGGAGGCGCACCGGGCGGAGCTCGAAGGCCGCAAGGTGGCGATGTTCTGCACCGGCGGTATTCGATGCGAAAAGGCGACCGCCTATGTCAGGTCGCTCGGCTTCGAGGATGTGTTCCACCTCAAGGGCGGCATCCTCAAATATTTGGAAGAGGTTCCGGCC
>NZ_RZQG01001444.1:0-964 GCF_003998635.1 Mesorhizobium sp. M7D.F.Ca.US.004.03.1.1 | reverse complement strand
GCTGTTCCTGCGAGGTACCGGCGGGAATGCAGATCGTGCCGCCAGCGGCATCCTTGAGCGACTTGAGGTTGAGCTCCTTGTGCGCCATCACCTTCGTGGTTCCGAGGTAGTAGGACATGGAAAATTGCAGCCCGAGCTCGGTGTCTCGGCTGAGCGTGCCGCCCGACGCCTTGATGATGATGTCGACATCGCCTGACTGCAGGGACGGCCAGCGCTGCGCCCAGCTGATCGGAACGATCTTCAGCTTTGCCGGGTCGCCGAGCACGGCCGTGGCCACCGCCCGGCAGAGATCGATGTCCATGCCCTTCCAGTTGCCCTTGTCGTCGACTTCGGCGAAGCCGAGATAGGATCCGTCATGGCCGGTGCAATTGAGCACGCCGCGCGCCTTGACGATCTCCAGCGTCTTGCCGCCGGCGGCTTCTGCCGGCGCTGCAAAATGCACAAGTCCAAGGGCCATGGCTGCGGCCCCCCATTTCATCGTTTTCATGTTCCGTCTCCACTGTTGAGGCTGTTTGGTTTCTTGTTGTTGGAGGTCCGAAAGTTTTCTTTCGGAGCTCGGTCTCAAAGCCGCTCCTAGTCGGAAAGCGGGGTCGGTTTCGGCACGGAGGAAATCTTCAGGTCGCTGCTCCAGTCCTGCTGGGCGAGCCATCGATGAAGGGCGGCGACCGCCTTCACGCGCAGGTGCCCGCGCGGGACGATCAGGTAGAAGCCAGGGACCTTCTCCGGCCTCATATCGGCAAGGGCGTCGCGGCCGACCGGCGCGACCAGCGCACCCGACCTCAAATCTTCCTCGGCGTCGATGACGGAGACGAGACCGACGCCGATGCCTTGCAGGGTTGCGCGGCGCATGGTGGCGGCATCGTCGAAACTGATGCTTCGGTTGCCATCTGTCTGCTCGATGGCAAGGTGCCGTAAAATGTCTGGCCAAAGGCGCTTCGATTTGACGGTGTCCAGCAATGTGAAC
>NZ_RZQG01001443.1:0-966 GCF_003998635.1 Mesorhizobium sp. M7D.F.Ca.US.004.03.1.1 | reverse complement strand
GGCGCTAAAGCGCGTCGCGTTTGAACGGATTCAGGCGACGCGCTTTAGGTCTTTGTTTTTATGCATGTCGTTTTCCCAAAACCGAGGTCACTTTTGGGCGACATGCATTAGGCTCGCCTTCTGACTATCTGGGCAGGGATTTTGCGCAGAGACGACAGGATCCGCGAACCGGTTTCTACCGATCCGCCAGCGCCAGTTTTGCACCGAGCATGACGAAGGCACCGGCGAAGGTCCGGCGCATCCAGGTCAGCACCATCGGCCGCGACACGACATGGCTGCGGATCGAAGCGGCGAAGATGCCGTAGCCGACGAAAACAACGAAGGTCAAAAGCATGAAGACGGAGCTGAGCTCCAGCATCTTCGACAGCGCATTGGGCTCGGTGGTGCTGACGAATTGCGGCAGGAAGGCGAAGAAGAAGATCGACAGTTTCGGATTGAGCACGTTGACGAGGATGCCGGTGGCAATCACCTTGCCGGCCGAGCGTGGCGTCACATCCTGCTCGACGCTGAGGCCGCCCTTTTCCTTCAGCGTGTTCCAGGCCATGTAGAGCAGATAGGCGACGCCGAGATATTTCAGCGTCTCGAAGGCGACCGCACTGGTGTGCAGCAGCGCCGCCAGGCCGGTGATGGCGGCGGCCATATGCGGGATGATGCCGAGGGTGCAGCCGAAAGCGGCGATGATCGAGGCACGCGCGCCGCGCGAGAGGCCGGCGCTCAGCGTGTAAAGAACGCCGGTGCCGGGCGAAGCCACGACGATCAGCGACGTCAACAGAAATTCGATGCTCACGATGGTTTCCTCCGACGCCCTGCCCTGTCGCAGCGTAGCCAGCAAGGAGGATGCGCACAAGCGCCGGAAACCTTGCTAAGCTGTCGGCAATCCATGCGCCCGGCGTGCCATCAGGCAATCGTCGTCACCAGGCATGCAGGCGCGGCAGACATCCGGGCGGACATCATAGATGCCGCAAG
>NZ_RZQG01001442.1:0-967 GCF_003998635.1 Mesorhizobium sp. M7D.F.Ca.US.004.03.1.1 | reverse complement strand
GACCTGCACATGGCGGCCAAGGACCGCAAGGCCGATCTGGCGCTGTTCGCCGACAATGTCGAACTCTGCGACATCACTGAAAGCCTGGTGTTCTCCGACCCCTATTTCGACGCCAAGATGAACCGCCACACCTCGCCGCAACTCGACGGCCTCGTCGCCGAACTGCGTGCCGACCGCGACCTCAAGGTCGAGGCGCAGCGGCTGAAGCACATTTTCGCCGCCAATGCCGAAACGCTGCTGCATGGCGATTTGCATTCCGGTTCGATCATGGTCACCGACCAGGAAACCCGGATGATCGATCCGGAATTCGCCTTCTACGGTCCGATGGCCTTCGATGTCGGCATGCTGCTCGCCAATTTCTGGATGTCGTTCTTCTCGCAGCGCGGCCACCAGCAGAGGGGCAAGCGCGACGCCATGCGCGCCTATCTGCTCGAGGTGACGACCGAGACCTGGTCGGTGTTCCGCGCCGAGTTCTCGCATCTGTGGCGTACCGAGCGCACCGGCATGCTCTATCAGAAGAGCCTGTTCGAGGATCAGGGCGACAGGCTCGGCGCCGAGCAGGCGCTCGACCATGTGCTGCACCAGATCTGGACCGACCTGCTCGGCTTTGCTGGCATCGAGGTGCACCGGCGCATCCTCGGCCTCGCCCACAATGCCGATTTCGAGACCATTGCCGACGAGGATCTGCGCGCCAGTTGTGAGGCAAAGGCGCTGAAATTCGGCCGTCACATCGCCGTCAACCGGCGCCAGATCCACAGCATCGACGAGGTCAACCAACTGGCCGCGCTGATCGAACAGGAGAGCAGCATTTGAACGTCGGCGACCGCCATTATCGCACCATCTGGCTGAGCGACGACGGGCGTTCGGTGGAGATCATCGACCAGCGCTGGCTGCCGCATGATTTCCGCATCGAAAAGATCGGCAGCGTCGCCGGCATCGCCACCGCCATCCGCGACATGTGGGTGCG
>NZ_RZQG01001441.1:0-967 GCF_003998635.1 Mesorhizobium sp. M7D.F.Ca.US.004.03.1.1 | reverse complement strand
GTGGCGGCCTTGTCCATTTCGGATTGCCGGTTCTCCGCTTCCTGCAAACGGTCGGCCGCCGCTTTGCGCAAGGTCTCGGCCTCGGTGAGCTGCGACAGCAGCGCGCGCCGCTTGGCGTCGATTTCATCGGGAGCATCGGCCAGTCGCTCGCGTTCGGCCTCGGCCTCGGCCTTGCGCTCGCCAAGCGAGGCGATCTGTGTCGAGGCGTTTTCGGCCCGCTCCAGCCAGTTGCTGCGCTCGGCGCCAATGGCATCGAGCCGGCGCGCGCGCGCTTCGGCTTCGCGTCGCAGCCCCTCATGCACGGCACGCGCATCGGCAAGCGTGGCGCGGTCGCGGGCGACATTGGCCGAGGACTGTTCGAGCTGCAATTGCAGATCGCCGAGATCGGGCGCGTCCTGCAGTAGCATTTCCGCCTCGGCGAAGGCGGCCGAGGTCTCCTCATGGCTGTCGACGATGCGGGCGCGTGCCTCATCGAGTGCGGCGCGCCGGCTCTGCAATTCGCCGCCGGCCCTCTCGGCCTCGGCCAACGCATTGCGGGCAGCGTCCACCCGATGCTGGGCATCGCGACCGGCCTGGCGTGCGTTGCGCTCGGCCTCGCTTGCGAGGCGAAGCGCCTGTTCGGCCTGGGCAAGTGCCTCTTCAGCCTGACGCAGGATGAGCGTCGCCTGTATCGCCTCGGCATCAAGCTCGGCGAGCCGGTTCTTCTGCGCCAGCCGTTGCGCGGCGGCGGTCGGCGCGTCGGCACTGGCGGTAAAGCCATCCCAGCGCCAGAGCGCACCCTCACGGCTGACCAGCCGCTGGCCCGGAGCAAGCAGCGCCTGCAGCCGGCGGCCATCGCCGGCGTCTACGATGCCGGTCTGCGCCAGACGGCGGGCGAGCTGTGCCGGCGCATGGACCACGCTGGCAAGGCTCTTCACGCCTTCCGGCAGAGCCGCATCGCCGGGCTGGATCCCGCTTTCGCCCCAAT
>NZ_RZQG01001440.1:0-969 GCF_003998635.1 Mesorhizobium sp. M7D.F.Ca.US.004.03.1.1 | reverse complement strand
GACAAGGGTGATGCCGATCTGCACCGAGGAGAGGAACTTGCCGGCGTGTTGTCGGGCGCCTTTTCGGGCGCTACGCTCGGCGAGCGGCTGGCGCAGTTCCTGGCCTCGACAGGCATCCGTGAGACCGTCGCCGATCCGCTCGGCGTCGGCATCGTCGTTGCCATCATCACCTATTTCTCGCTGATCGTCGGCGAACTGGTGCCCAAGCAGATCGCCTTGCGTGATCCTGAAAGGGTCGCCGCCAGGGTCGCCCCGGCAATGACCATCCTCGCCACCGTCTCGGCGCCGCTGGTCTTCCTGCTCGACTTCTCCGGCCGCGCCATCCTGTGGCTGCTCGGCCAGCGCGGCGAAAGCGAGGAAAAGGTCACCGACGAAGAGATCAAGATGCTGGTCGCCGAGGCCGAGCATCACGGCACCATCGAATCCGACGAGCGGCGCATGATCGCCGGCGTCATGCGGCTTGGCGACCGCGCCGTGCGCGCCGTGATGACGCCACGCACCGAGGTCGACTGGATCAATCTGCAGTCCGACGAAAGCACCATCCGCAAGCTTTTGATGGAAACCCAGCATTCCCGGCTGCCGGCCGGCGACGGTGGCGTCGATGTCATGGTCGGCGTCGTCCAGACGCGCGACGTGCTGGCAGCACTGCTTGCCGGCCGCGTGCTCGATCCGCGCAGGCATGTGCGCGCCGCCCCCATCGTCTACGATCAGGCCGATGCGCTGGATGTGCTGCAGAAGCTCAAGGAATCCGACGTGCCGATGGCGCTGGTGCATGACGAATACGGCCATTTCGAAGGCATCGTCACCCCGGCCGACATTTTGGAAGCCATCACCGGCGTGTTCCGGGCGGACACCGACGCCGGCGATGAAGAAAATGCCGTCAAGCGCGAGGATGGCTCGTGGCTGCTCGCCGGCTACATGCAGGCCGACGAGATGGCCGACATTCTCGGCATCGACCTGCCGGAAAAC